>DASWGT010000092.1:0-3909 GCA_036393575.1 Rhodospirillales bacterium
GTACTGGACCGGGAACGCAGTCACCGCCGACACCAGCTTGGAGGCGCGAAGCAGCATCGTGGTGTCGATGTTTGTGGCGTAGGGCAGCAGATCGCCGCGGGTCCTCAGCGCCATCACGATCTCTTCCAGCGCCGCGTTGCCGGCGCGCTCGCCGAGGCCGTTGATGGTGCATTCGATCTGGCGCGCGCCGGCGTGAAGACCGGCCAGCGAATTGGCGACGGCGAGACCGAGATCGTCGTGGCAGTGGGTCGAGAACACCGCCTTGTCGGCATTCGGCACCCGCTCCATCAGCATGTTCATCAGCGCCACGTATTCCTCCGGCACCGTGTAGCCGACCGTGTCGGGAATGTTGATGGTGGTGGCGCCGGCATGAATCGCCGCCTCCACCGTCCGGCACAGGAAATCGTGCTCGGTGCGGGTGCCGTCCTCCGGCGACCATTCGACGTCGTCGGTATGGTTGCGTGCGCGGGTCACCGAGGAGATCACCGCCTCGTAGACGGCCTCCGGCTCCATGCCGAGCTTGAACTTCATGTGGAGCGGGCTGGTCGAGATGAACGTGTGGATGCGCTTCCGCTCGGCGTGCGCCAGCGCCTCCGCCGCGCGGTCGATGTCCTTGTTGCCGGCGCGGGCGAGCCCGCAGACGACGGCGCGCTTGATCACCTTGCCGATCTCGAGCACCGACTCGAAATCGCCGTTGGAGGCGATCGGAAAACCGGCCTCGATGATGTCGACCCCCATCGCGTCGAGGAGTTCGGCGACCTGCATCTTTTCCGGGAGCGTCATCGACGCGCCGGGCGATTGCTCGCCGTCGCGGAGCGTGGTGTCGAAGATGACGACGCGATCTTTCTCGCCGGTCGTCCTGGGTTGGGCGGTCATGGTCTCAGATCCTTCTCGAATATTGCCCCTTGCGGGCATGGCTCCGTTCACCCGTGCTTCCCCTGAGAGCCCGCCCCACAAAGGGGACAGCCGACGCTCAGGGGCGCCTAAGGAGCAGGCCGAGAAGGAGGGACGCAGGCGCACGCCGGCCGCGGAGGGGCTCCGCAGTCGAGAAACAAGAGGGTGCGCACATCGTCATGGCGGCGTTTCTACCGAAACCCGGTGTCGGCAACAAGACGATAGTGCGTAAGCCCTACTGTCCGATTAATGGGTGCCGCCACGAATAATCGGCGAGGTTCGGGTGTTTTCCTTGCGTGCTTCACCGGACAACTGCCGGGCTCCGAAGCCTCGGTCCCCAAGACGGGCACCTTCACAATCAACGGAGGACACCAATGATCCGCAAACTGCTTCTCGCTTCCGCTTTCGTCGCCCTGACCAGCCCCGCCTTCGCAACCCAGTGCCCGAAGCTGATGGCCCAGGTCGACGAACTGCTGGTGACCGTACAGCTCTCCGACGAGGACATGGCCAAGGTGGTCGAGCTTCGCCAGCAGGGCGAAGAATTCCACGCCGCCGGCAATCACCCGGCTTCGGAAGCCGCCCTGATGGAGGCGCTGGAAATTCTCAACATGTAGCCTGACGAGGCGCCGCTGCGGGCGTCCGACAGACGCCCGCAGCGGAATGCTCAGTGGAATGCAATCACTGCAAAGATAACGATCAGCACGAGGAGCCCGGCCGCAACCCGCCCGAACAGCGGTAGCTGCGCGGCCGCTGCCGTATCGCCGGCGCGGACCTTCCGGATCGTGAGATCGAGGTAGACGACGACCGCCGTCAACAGGACGACGCAGACGATCTTGACCCAGAACGCCCAATCGAGACCGCCGGGTCCTCCGTAGATCGACCAGACCATGATCAGCCCGGTCAGCCACAGCAACCCGAGACCGACCTGACCGGCGCGGGCCAGTACCGGTGGCACCTTCGACAGCACAGGCGCATCGCCCGGCGATGCCTGAATCAGTTGCATGACGGTGAAGTTGCCGACCGACGCCGCCATACCGGCGCCGAAGCCGAAGAAGTGCAGGATCAGAAGAATTTCGTTCATGCTGCGTCCCCAAAACCAGTCGCCGCCGCCCAGCGGTTGAACGGGAAACACTAGCATGATTCCAGAGTGTCGAGCGACGCGCCGTCAGGCGGACAGCGTCCCTTCCGCGACGACGACCGCATCACCCCCGATCCGCGCGGCGTAGATACCGCCGCCTTCGATGTCGATCTCCAGCGCGATCAGACTCGGGCGGCCCATCTCGAAGCCCTGCTCGATGATATGGCGGTGCGTTCCGGCGGGCACGGCGTCGAAGTGGCGGATCACACCGGCGAAAGCGGCAACGGCGCTGCCCGTCGCCGGATCCTCCGCAATACCGAATGTGGGCGCGAAGCACCGCCCGTGGAACTGGCGACCGACTGCGACGGTGGACCTGGTGTAAAGAAAGGCCGCCGACGCTTCGCCGCTGAACGCCGCAGCCCAGGCCGCGGGCTGAGCCGCCGCCTTGCCGATCGCGGCAAGGTCGCGGACCGGCACGAAGGCGTAAGGTACGCCTGCCGAGAAGACCGACGGCTGGTGGTTTTCGAATCCGATCTCCGACGGCACCAGCCCAAGAGCGGCGGCGATCACCTCGCGGTCCAGTCCGTTCGGTATCGCTTCGGGCAGCTTCGGAAGATCGAAGATCGCGTGACCGCCGCGAACGCCGCTCGTCGGCTTCAGGAACACGCCGCAACGGACCGGACCGACCGCTTCCTCCAGAATGACGACGGTCTCGGCCAGACCGGCGCCGCTCTTCAGCCGCTCCATGGCGAGGTAGATCGCCGTCCCCACGGTTGGATGGCCGGCGAACGGAAGCTCCTTACGCGGCGTGAAGATCCGGATCCGGGCAGTATGCACAGGGTTCTCGGCGGGCAGGCAGAATACCGTCTCCGACAGGTTGAACTCCGCGGCGATCGCCTGCATGCGCACGTCGTCCAGGCCCGCGGCATCCGGCACCACGGCAAGCGGATTGCCGGTAAGCGGCGTGTCCGTGAAGACATCGAGAATAGCGTACCTGCGGGGCATTCCAGCGATTCCGGAGGTCGGAAGGTGCGCTTTTGCGGCCGGCTTCCATCAACGTCAAGCCTCGCCCTCCAACGACCTCCGAGACCGGATCCGAGGGCACTCACACCAGCAAGGAGAGTGTGCGACGGCAAAGTCATCCCATGTTGCCCAAATGCCATACCTCAGTCACGGCTTTCCGGTTATTCTGTTGGAATAGGGATGTTTGGGGGTCAGCGATGCTAAGGGGCTATCGGGTCATTTACCTCCACAACTTCCCGACGGCGTTCACGTCCGTCGCCGGGGTCGACGTGCTCGCCGGGACGATTGCCTATAGGGGCGACAGTCTCTTCATCCACGGCGCCACGCTCGGATTAGAAACGGTATTTTAGCCCACCGCGCGCCGGCGCGGCCCGAGTTCTCGGCAGAGCCGCGGCAGTCCGGCCGCGCTCCGACGCTCGCCATTCAGCTTCCATTCATCGATCCGGGCGCATCGTTCGCGTCAAATTGGCGGTTTTCCGCCGTTTGACAGTCAGGAGCACGACGATGAGGAAGCTGATCTCGGTTGCGCTGGCAGGCGCGCTTGCCGCCTCCGCTGTCGCCGCGACCTCGACCGGCGCTGCCGCCGGCAAGTGGCAGGGCAAACCCTACAAGGGACCCTACTACGGCTACAACTACTATGGCCCGGGACCGGGCGCCGTCGCCGGCGCCGCCATCTTCGGCCTGGCCATCGGCGCGCTCGCGGCGCCGCTGTTCAATCCGTACCCATCGTACCCACCGTATCCATACGCGTATTACCCGCCGCCGCCGCCCCCGCCGCCCGCCTACCCGGTCTACCCCAGCTACGCCTACGACCCGCACGTCGCGTGGTGCTCGGCGCAGTACGGCGACGCCTACTACCCGGCGACCAACACCTGGGTCGACATGTGGGGCGTGATCCGCGTCTGCGTCAGCCC
>DASWGT010000093.1:0-15567 GCA_036393575.1 Rhodospirillales bacterium
GGCTCGGGAGCCGTGCCTGAAAGCCAGGCCGGCCCAGGAGGTCGCACGTTAACCAAAGAACGGAGACAAAAACCGAAGCGCTCGAGAGCGGATACCCAATGCGGAGCCAATAACCGCAATGACAAATGAATGCATCCCGAAACGGGTGGGTTCAAATTTCTGAAAGGGCCGCGTCATGAGACTTCGCACTACGGCCACTCTGGTCGCCCTGGTCATCGCATCCTGCCTGATCGCGCCGACGGCACTCGCGCAGTCGGCCTGCAGCAGTCACAAGATGGTCGCCGAAAACCTGAACAAGGCTTACGCCGAGACCCCCGTCTCCATGGGGGTCACGATCGGCGGCGCCGTGATCGAGGTATTCGCCTCGCCCGACGGCACCTGGACGCTGGTGATCACGCAGCCGAACGGCGTTACCTGCCTGATCGCCGCTGGCAAGGATTGGGAAAACCTGCCGAAGCTAGCCAAGGGCGGCACCATCTAGGCGCCCGCCCGGCGACACGCCGCCGCTAAAAGGCACGTGCCTTAAACGGACGCGCCGGCGAGGAGTCGGAACCCTGCCGTCGCCAAGTCCTCGGGTTCGACACGCCCGCCTGAAAGGCCGGCGGGTCAAGCCGCACCGCTAGTCGAGGGCCACCAAATTGCCGGCGGCGGTTCTGCCGTTCCTGCCCGGGGTAAGCTCGTACTGCACCTTCTGTCCTTCCCGGAGATCCTTCAGCCCGGCGCTCTCGACGGCTGAAATGTGGACAAAGGCATCGTCACCGCCATCGTCGGGACGGATGAATCCGTAACCCTTGGCGGAATTAAACCATTTCACGGTTCCAGTCGGCATGGTCGGTCCTTCGTAATCGTGATCGTCTGTCGCATTCGCGCTTTGCGCCCGGCGCTCGGCGCAGGCGCATGCGTTTCGGTGTCACGGAATCCGGGGGCAACTGCGGTGGGCGTCGTGGGGCGTTCGTGAGATACTCCAAGCCACGTGGTACCAAACGTTCAAACTATATGGCGCGGCCCGACGGTTTGCACCAACATTGTGGTAGGCTTGGTTCGGCAAAGACGGCAGGCAGGAGTGGTCGGTGCTCGGAGTCTGGCGCGCCATTTCAGGCGGCGAGCGCGTCGAAAACGTCGCCTTCTGGTTTCAGACCCTGCACGTGGCGGCGGTGCCACAACGCGTAGAACAGCAATACCCACGCCGCCTGCCCTGCTCGGCGGCCGCGCCCTGGCCCGGCGGCGCGGAACAGCGCCTCGACCGCGGCGGGCGCGCAGATCTCGTCGATTGCCGGCTGGCTCGCGACCAACGGCCCGAGCTCGCCGCCGCGGCCACCGATCCATTCGCCGACCGGCACCGTGAAGCCGCGCTTTGCCGAGAACGGCTTCGCCGCCGGCATGCCGGTCTCCAACCACCGGCGCAGCAGCCATTTGCCGAAGCCGCGCCGCACCTTCAACCGGTCGGGCAGCGTCAACGCGAACTCGGCGACGCGAACGTCGAGAAACGGCACCCGGCCCTCGACCCCGTGCGCCATCAGGCAACGGTCGAGCTTGGTGAGGAGGTCGTTGGGCAGCCAGTCGGCGCAATCGGTGGCCTGCGCCGCCTGCAGCCGGGTACGGCCGCCTGCCGCCGCCTCGCGCTCGTGCTCGGCGAAGCCGTCGCGCCAGCCGGCCGGAATCCGGCGCAGCACGTCGAGGCCGTCGAACACGCCCTTGGCACGCATCGGCCGCCCGCCGAGGAAGCGTGCCCGCCGCGCCCGGCGGTAGCGGCCGTAGCCGCCGAACAGCTCGTCGCCGCCCTCGCCGGTCAGCACCACCTTGAGGCCGGCCCTCTTCGCCTCGGCCGCCAGCTTGTAGGTCGGCAGTGTCGCGTAGTCGGCTGCCGGGTCGTCCATCGCGGCGGCGATCTCCGGCAGCAGCGCCCAGAAATCGCCTTCGCCGAACGACACCTCCCGGTGCTCGGCGCGAGCGGCTGTGGCCACGGCACGGGCGTGGGCGCGCTCGTCGGTGACGTCGGCACCGTCGAAGCCGGCGGTAAACGCCTGCACCGGGTGCGGATTAAGACGCGCCATCATCGCCAGCAGCACCGACGAGTCGATGCCGCCCGACAGGAACATGCCGTAGGGGACGTCGGAACGCTGATGGATGCCGATGGTGTCGTTGAGCAGCTCGTCGAGGCGCTTCAGCGCCGCGGCGCGGCTGGTCTCGATCGGGCCGCCCGTCGGCAGTGCCTGACGCCTGAGCCGGTCAGCGACACGGCCGCGGCGGACCACTACGGTCTCGCCGGGCAGCAGCCGCTCGACGCCCCGGAACGGCGTCCGCCGGCCGGTGGTAAACTGTAGCTGCAACAGCTCGTCCCGGGCCTCAGCGTCGAGGACCGGCGTCGCCAAGCCGGCCTTAAACAGAGCCTGCGGCTCGGAGGCGAAGGCGAACCCCTTGGCCGTCTCGGCGTAATACAGCGGCTTGATGCCAAACGGATCGCGGGCCAGCACCAGGCAATTCTCGACCGGGTCGTGGATGGCGATGGCGTACATGCCGCGCAGGTGGCGGGCGAAATCGAGCCCGTGGCGCAGATAGAGGTGCAGCGGCGGCTCGCAGTCGGAGCCGGTCTTGAACTCGACGCGGCTCATGTCGAGCCGGAGCTCGATGTAATTGTAGATCTCGGCGTTGGCGATCAGCGCCGCCCTGCCGTCGTCGCCCTTGACTGGCGCATAGAGCGGCTGGTCGCCAGTTTCGAGATCGATGATGGCGAGCCGCGTCTGCGTCATCCCGACGCCATCGGAGACGTAGCGCCCTTCGCCGTCCGGCCCGCGGTGGCTGAGCGCTTGGGCCAGCTTGCCGAGCGTCGCCGCCGGCGGCGGGGCACCGTCCGCGGACATGACGCCGGCGATGCCGCACATCACCGTTTCTCCGCGACGGTTTCCAGGAACTCCATGTACTGACCGACCACTTTCTCCTCGGTGAAGTTTTCCTCGTACATCTGAAGGCCCCGGCGGGCGATGTGGTCGCGCAAGATGTCGTCTTCTAACAGGTTGCGGATGGCGCGGCCGAGAGTCTGCCAATCGTCGACCGGCACCAGGATACCGGATTCCCGGTGCTCGATCAGGGTGCCGGGGCCGTAGCTGTCGGTGGCGATCACCGGCATGCCGTGGGCCCACGCTTCGATCACCACGTTGCCGAGCGGCTCGAGCCTGGATGGGCAGACGAAGATGTCGGCGGTCGCCAACAGCGCGGCGGTGTCCTCGCGCCAGCCGAGGAAGCGCACCCGCGGCTTCACCGCCAGTTTCTCGGCCAGCGCTTCGAGCTCGCGCCTGAGCGGGCCTTCGCCGGCGATCCACAGGTACACGTTGGGCACCCGAGCGACCGCCCTCAGCAGCACGTCGAATGCCTTGTTCTCGTGCAGGCGGCCCATGCTGAGCACCAGCGGCGCGCCTTCCGGCGTGTAGAACGGCTTGCGCGACAGCGGCGGCATCGTCTGCTGGGTGACGAAGTTGGGCAGGTAATGAGCGCGGTCGGCGGGCCATCCCTGGGCCACCAGATTGTCGACGATGTCCTGGGTGTTGCCGATCAGGTGATCGCATTTCTGGTAGTACTTGAGGTCATAGTAGCCGCCCATGCGGCCGACGTGGACGAATTCGCCCTCCGGGCACATGACGCTGGCGCGATTCATCCAGGTCAGCACCACGTCGGGGCGGAACTCGGCGATTTCGCGCTTCAGCGCCCTCGGCGTGCTCCAGTCAAGCAGGCCGCCGAACGCCAGTTGCACCGGCTCGATACCGCCGGCGCGCTGCGCATCGGCGCGCCGTGCGTTGGTGCGGATGACGACGCGCTGCTCGAGGCCGGCTCGGTCGAGCGCCAGCACCAAGCGCGTGAAGAACGCCTCGGCGCCGCCATACTCCGCCCCCGCCATCGCCTGCAGTACGCGCATGTTATTGTAGTATCAATCGCTCGAACGCCGCCGCCGCGTCCGCCCAGCGCCAGTTCCGCTGCTTGGCGAGCGCCGCCAAGTGTTGCGTCCGCCACAGCGCGTCGTCGGTGAGCAGCCGCCGGGCACAGTCGGCGAAGGCGGCGTCATCGGCGGCGACAAAGCCGGTTTCGCCATCGATCACGCGCTCGCTGACCGAGCCGAAATTCTCCACCACGGCGGGAACTCCCATCGCCTGCGCCTCGCCGACCGCCAGGCAAAAGGTTTCTTCGAGGTCGCCACGGTAAAGCATTGCCCGGGAGGCGCGCAACTCCCCGATCAGCGCGGCCTTCGGCACCGGGCCACGCAACCGGACGCCGGCGTCGGCCATGGATTCGGCGCGCCTCAGCACCGCATTCATGACGTTTTCTTTTCGCGCGCCGACGCTGCCGTAGGTGGCGGCGCCGGCAAACACGTGCAGCTCGGCGCCCGGCACCTGCGGCCGGATGTCGCGGCCCCAGACGTCGAGCAGCCAGTCGAGCGAGCGCAGAGGGTTGGAGGTGAACACGGCGCGTCGGCCGGGCGGCTTCTCCAGCGGCTCCGCTTGGCAGAAAGCGTCGTGGATGCCGTAGGGGATGACGGCGCGGCCGCCGTCGAGCGCCCAGGCGGGATAGGTGGTGGCGTGATAGTCGCCGATGAAGACGACCACCGGCCTGACCCGCCACAGCTTCGAGAGATACCGCCACTTCATCAGGTAGCGCGCCGGGTTGTGTATCCAGAACACGTGACGCCTGGCCTTTGGGATCAGCCCGATCAACTTGTCGCCGCGATTGGCGATGTAGAGATCGACGTTGTCGGGGATGACGCCCTTGGCGCCGGGGGCGCCGATCGGGCGCCAGCGGACGCCCTTGTGGTCGAGCGGCGCAGGGCACTTGTTGAGCACGTGGACGTCGTGGCCACGCGCCGCTAGCTCTTCGACCAAGGCGACCACCGATGACTCGGCGCCGCCGAGCGGGCGCTCGTCCGGCGTCCTGCCGTCGAATTCGATGCCGTCGTCGGCGAGCACGATGCGGGCCATTCAGTCGCCGTCCCGTTCCAGCTTCGCCTTCAGATACGACAGCACCGGGTAGAGCCCGGCGAACAGCGCGATCAGGAAGCCGTATCCGCCCTCGCGATAGCCTTTACGCAGCACGTAGCACTTGAAGAAGCGCGAGAAGATGCGACGCACGTTGGCGGCCATCGAGCCGATGTTGCCGGACTCGCGGAGGTCCTTGGCGCGCGCCGTCGAATAGCTGTCGAGCCGGCGAATCATGTCGGAGATGTTGCGGTCGACCAGGTGCTTGACGCGGTTCTTGAGCATCGGCCCCTTGCGGGCGCCGGGCGCCCACGTCAGAGCCGGATGCACGCGGAAATGGCCCCAGGTTTTGACGCCCTTCCTGAACAGTCCGGGATAGGCGGCCTTGCCGTAGGAGGCGCCCCAGCCCCAACGCACAAGCCGGCCGCCGATGTAGTTGTCGACAGGTATTTCGTGCCAGTCGTAGGCAGTGGTGTCGACGATGCGCCGGATCTCTTCGGCAAGCCCGTCCGATATCCGCTCGTCGGCGTCGACTTCAAGCACCCAGGCGCCGCGGCAGGCGGAGATGGCGGTGTTGCGACGCTCGCCCTCGATCGGCCACGCGCCTTCGACGATGCGGTCGGTGAATTTTCGGGCGATCGCCTTCGAGCCGTCGGTGCACTGGTCCAGCAGCACCACGATCTCGTCGGCAAACGTCAGGCCTTTCAGGCAGTCCGCGAGCTGGCGCTCTTCGTTCTTCGCCGAAATGACTGCCGAGAGCTGGATGTCGGACGTCGCCAAATCCTACTCCGCCGGTTCCAGGCGCGCCTTCAGGTGCGCGATCACCGGATAGAGCGCCGCGCAAAGCGCAATCACGAAGCCGAGTCCGTCCTCGCGGTAGCCGCCGCGCAGCACGTAGCATTTCCAGAAGCGCGAGAAAATCTTCCGCACCATGTCCGGGAACGAGCCGACCTCTCCCCGCTCCGCGAGATCGCGGGCACGCCAAGTGGTATTGCGGTCGAGCCGGAGCAGCAGATCGGAGATGTTGTTCGCGGCGAGATGAACGATAGCGTTTCCGAGCCGTGGGCCCTGCCGCCCTTCGACGTGAAGATGAGGGTGCACCCGTTCCGGCCCCCATCGCTTCACGCCTTTGCGGAACAGCCGCGGCGCGGCAATGGTGCCGATGGCGGCCATCCAGCCATGACGGACTAGTTGGCCGCCGACGTAGTTGTCCACCCGTACGTCGAAGATGTCGAAATCGGTCTGCTCGATCAGGTTGCAGATTTCATCAGCCAGCGGGCCGGGCACCCGCTCGTCGGCATCGATTTCGAGTATCCATCGGCCGTGGCAAGCGGCGATGCCGGCGTTGCGCCGGTCGCCCTCGCGTTCCCAGGCGCCCTCGACGATGCAGTCGGTGAATTGCCCGGCAATTGTCTTGGAACCGTCGGTGCAGCGATCGAGGACAATCACGATCTCGTCCGCGAACGCGAGGCCCGACAGGCAATCCGCCAGCCGCGCCTCCTCGTTGCGGGCGACCACCAACGCCGACAATCGGACTCTGTCGGACGATCGGTGCCCGCCCTTCACGCCGCCGCCTCCGTCGCCCGTTGCCACAGCGTGCGCGCAGCCGCTTCGACCGCATCGACGCTCAAGCTGTCCATCAGGGTGCCGGTGTGGCGGTGGTCGAAGTTGGTCGGAAATATTTCGTCGAAGGATTTCTCGGCGCGGGCGACGGCGCCGAGCGGTCCCCACGGCGCGTAATGCTGCTCGAGGCTGGGCCCGAACAGGCCCAGCGTCGGCACCTCGGCCGCCGCCGCCAAGTGCATTAGGCCGGAGTCGTTGCCGACGTAGAAGTGCGCTCGCGCCAAGCAGGCCGCGGCGGTCGGCAGATCGATCCTGCCCACCAGGTCGATGCGGCGGTCCTCGGGGATCGCTTCGATCACTTGCAGCGCCATCGGCCGCTCATCGTCGCGCCCGAACACCGCGACGCGGGCGCCGGGCATGATGCCGCCCGCGCCCGTCAGGCGCTGAATCAACTCAACGAAATACTCGGGCCGCCACATCTTCGCCGTCCAGTTGGCGGTCGGACCGATGGCAAGAACCGGAGGGCCTTCGGGAATCAGCGTGCTCGCCACCACCCGCGCGTCATCGGATATCCACACGTGCGGCGTCGGCGGCGTGCCAGAAACGCCGAGCACCTGCGCCAACTGTTCGACCCGGTGGCCCGACGAGCGCGAGCCGCGAAGTCGGTATCGTCGCGAGGCGGCCAGTAGCGCCGATACCGGCGTGTTTCGCAGATCGACCAGCACGTCCCACCACAGACCCACTGTCCGCCACCACATTCCCACCCAGTGCAGCGACAGAACCATCTTGTCGAGGACGATAATGCGCTCGAGGTTGGGCACCGCCTCGAACAGCGGCGCTGCCGCCGGGCCGCAGGCGACGGTGACGCGAGCGTCCGGGTTTTCGGTAAGCAGCTTGTTCAAGAGCCCAGTTGACAGGATGGCGTCGCCGACTCGCGTCGAGGTAATGAACAGGATTCTCATGCGTCCACTATTGCCCTTCCCTCGTCGCCGCCCAACGCCGGCGCGCCTCGTTATACGGCCGCGGATTCGGCTTGCAAAGGCCGGGGACATGACAGTCCGCGCTCTTGCACCGCCGCGGCCGCCGCCTTACGTCTAAGGCCGACGTGGGGCGTCAATTCTGCCATACTGCTCCGGCATTTGCAGGTGTGAAAGACGACCGATGAAGGGCCAATCCCGATATGCCATCCTCGACGACCGTGGCCTGCTCGCGGTCGGCGGCGAGGACCGCGTCCAGTTCCTGCAGGGGTTGGTCTCCAACGACATGAACAACGTCGGGCCGTCGCGTACCGTCTACGCCGCGCTGCTGACGGCGCAGGGCAAGTATCTGCACGATTTTTTCGTCCTCAACCATAACGGCGCGCTGCTGCTGGATTGCGAGCGGGCGCGGCTCGAGGATTTGAAGAAGCGGCTCGCGATCTACAAGCTGCGCTCACGGGTGACGCTGGATGACGTTTCGGACAATTTCGCCGTCGCGGCGCTGTTCGGCGACAACTGGCGCGACGGCTTCGGGCTCGGCGATGCGACCGGCGCGGCGGCAACGTTCGCGGGCGGCGTCGTCTGCGTCGATCCCAGGCTGGCCGACGCCGGCGGCCGCGCCGTGCTGCCCCGCGGCACGGCCGAGGCGGTGCTGCGCAAGGTCGGACTCGAGAAGGCGACGGCGGCGGAGTACGACCGGCTGCGGCTAAGCCTCGGGCTTCCCGACGGCAGCCGCGATCTCGTCGTCGACAAGTCGATCCTGCTCGAAAGCGGCTTCGACGAGCTCAATGGCGTCGATTGGAAGAAGGGCTGCTACATGGGCCAGGAGCTGACAGCGCGCACAAAATACCGCGGCTTGGTCAAGAAGCGCTTGGTGCCGGTGGTGCTCGACGGGCCGCCGCCGCAGCCGGGGACGCCGGTGATGCTGGCCGGCCGCGAGGCGGGCGAGATGCGCTCGGCGGCCGCCACTGAAAAAGGCGGCATCGGGTTGGCGCTGCTGCGCCTCGATTCGCTCGCCGAGGCCGCCCAGGCCGAGGGCGGGCTACAGGCTGCTGGCGTCGGGGTGACGCCAGCAAAGGCGCCGTGGATGGCATTTTAGAGCGGGCATCCTACAATGACCGCATGACCCGCGAGCTCGCGCATGCGCTGGAGGTCTTGGTTCGCGCCCAGGACATGCTGGAGCCAGTGCTGTCCGGCTATGACCGCCAGCTGGCGCTCTACGGCGCTGACCCGCGAGCCTTGTTCTGGAAGGACGGCGAGCGGCAGACCCGCCGCTTCCAGATTCTCAGCAGCTTGTTCGCCGAGGAGGACCGCCGGGGTGGCATCACCGTCACCGATTTCGGCTGCGGCTACGGCGCCTTCTTCGACTTCCTCAAGGACCAGCCGGTGATGGCGGATAGCCGCTACATCGGTGTCGATCTGTCGGTGAGGATGATCGATGAGGCACGGCATCGCATTAGGGATTCGCGCGCCACCTTCCAGCGCCACATGATCCTGACCGAGGATACCGATTACACCTTTGCCTGCGGCACTTACAACATGAACATGGGCGCCGACCGCGGCGAGTGGGCCGACTACGTCAAGGCCAGCCTGGCGCAACTGTGGAGCCGGACCCGCAAGGGGCTCGGCTTCAACATGCTGAGCGCTGGCGCGGCGCAGCAGTTCCCGGGGCTCTATTACGCCGAGGCCGGCGAGTTCATGGATTTCTGCATCGGCAATTTGAGCCCGGATGTCAGCCTGTCCGACGACCGGCCGCTGCCCGACTGGACGATTTTCGTCCTCCGCCCCTGACGCGCTGAATCATCGCTACTCGACGTTAGTGCGGATGCGCTCGGCGAGCTTGCCGATGGCGTCCATGTCGCCGGGCTTGAGCTGCCAGTTCATGGTTAGGCCGTCGTCCATCGCCCGCGGGATGACGTGGACATGCAGATGGAACACTGACTGCGCGGCGCCGGGGCCGTTGGCCTGCAGGATGTTGATACCGGCCGGCGCCAGGGTCTTCTCGACCGCTTCGGCGATTCGCCGGGCGGCGGCGAAGCTCTTGGCCACCCACTGCGGCGGGGTGGCGATCAAGTCCTTGGAGTGGAACTTCGGCACCACCAGCGCGTGGCCTGGCTGCACCGGGTTGATGTCCATGAAGGCCAGGGTGTCCGAGTCCTCGTGCAGTTTGAAGCAGGGAATCTCGCCACGGACGATGCGGCAGAAGATGCAGTCGGGGTCGAGATGCGGGTGCTTGGCCATGGCCGGCGACTCCTAAGAAAGGCTTGGTTTTTGCGGCACGCCCCAGGCTGGCCGGCGACGGCCGCGGCTGTCAAGGAAACGCCTCCGGCCTTGCAACGGGCCGGGAATCCCGACTTTTTCGCTGCGCTGCAAAGGCGGTTGGAAGGTAATGAATCTAGACTGTTGACAGGGATATTAATGGCGATATATTGGACTTTATTGCATTGCAATATCGCTATTGCGGCAGGAGATGCCCGTCCCACACCGGGCGTCCGGAAGTGCAGACAAGGGGAGTTTCGGACCATGACGAAGAAGATCGCCGCGCTGAAGGATCAAAGCTGGGTTTACCTGGTTGCCGCCCTCACCATCCTGATTTTCGTCGGCATCGCCACCAGCTAGACGCAACATCGTGCGTTGCGTCGGCGCGCCGCAAAAATGGCGGCGGCGTCCCACCGGGATCGCCGCCGTTTGTACGTCTGCACCGCCGCCATCCCCAGGACGCTGCGGCAATCCACGATCCGCGAGGCTTATATAGTTGACATACCAGGCGAATTAGAGTTCCCTGAGCCGGCGTAACGCAACTTTTCCGGCTGGTTCGGACCGCCCCACACGGTCACGCGGGCCGGGAAACAGACACGGGGATTGATACATGCCTGAGGAGACCCGGGAGCCGAAAGGCTTCAAGATACCGCCATGGGCGCTTCTGGTCGGCGCGTTCGCGATCCTGATTACCGTCGGGATCGTGGTTAGCTAGCCGGACCGTCCATTCGACCTAAGGCGGCGGCGGATTCTCGAGAATCTGCCGCCGTTTCCTTGTCCGGGCACCGGTGACGCCCGCTGGGGCCGCGCCGAAGCGCCGCCCTAGACGTCGCGCTCGCCGCCCTTGCCGAGCGCCGCCTGCGCCGCCGCCAGCCGCGCGATCGGCACCCGGTAGGGTGAGCACGACACGTAATCAAGCCCGACCTCCTGGCAGAAGCGCACCGACGCCGGATCGCCGCCGTGCTCGCCGCAGATGCCCAACTTCAGGTTCGGTCTGACGGCGCGGCCGCGGCGGGTGCCGATGCGCACCAGCTCGCCGACGCCTTCCCGATCCAGCGTGATGAACGGATCCTCGGGCAGGATGCCCTTCTTGTGATAGGTCTCGAGGAAGATGCCGGCGTCGTCGCGCGAGAAGCCGTAGGCGGTCTGGGTCAGGTCGTTGGTGCCAAAGCTGAAGAATTCGGCCGCCTCGGCGATCTCGCCGGCCAGCAGCGCGGCGCGCGGCAGCTCGATCATGGTGCCGACCATGTAGGGAATCTTCACCTTTGCCGCCTTCGACACCTCGCGGCCGACGCGGTCGACGACCTCCTTCAGCATGTCGAACTCGGCGCGGATGCAGACCAGCGGGATCATGATCTCCGGCTTCACCTTTTTGCCGGCCTTGATCGTCCGGGCGGCGGCCTCGAAGATGGCGCGCGCCTGCATCTCGTAGATCTCCGGATACGTGATGCCGAGCCGGCAACCGCGGTGGCCGAGCATCGGGTTCGATTCGTCGAGCTCCGCCTTGCGGTTGCGGACCGCATCCAGGCTGGTGCCGGCGGCCGCGGCGACCTCGGCCATGTCTTCGTCGGTGTGCGGCAGGAACTCGTTGAGCGGCGGGTCGAGCAGCCTGATGGTGATCGGCAGCCCGTCCATGATTTCGAACAGCTTGACGAAGTCGTCGCGCTGGTAAGGCAGCAGCCGGTCGAGGGCGTGGCGGCGCTCCTTTTCGTTGGAGGCCAGGATCATCTCGCGCATGTGCACGATGCGCTCGGGGTCGAAGAACATGTGCTCGGTGCGGCTCAAGCCTATCCCCTCGGCCCCGAAGCGCAGCGCCGTCTCGGCGTCGAGCGGCGTCTCCGCGTTGGCGCGCACACCCATGGTTCGCACCTTGTCCACCCATTCCATCAGGGTCGCGAAGTCGCCGGTCAGCTCCGGCTGGATCATCGGCACCGTGCCCTTCATCACCTCACCGGTCGAGCCGTCGATGGTGATGACCTCTCCCTCCATGATCTCCTCGCCCATGGCGATCAGCTTCTTGGTGCGGTAATCGACGCGCAGCTCACCGGCCCCCGACACGCACGGGATGCCCATGCCGCGGGCGACCACTGCGGCGTGCGACGTCATGCCGCCGCGGGTGGTAAGGATGCCCTCGCTGACGTGCATGCCGCCGATATCCTCGGGGCTGGTCTCGGTGCGCACCAGCACTACGTTCTCGCCGCGCCCGGCCCAGGCCTCGGCGTCGGCGGCGCTGAACACGATGCGCCCGGTAGCCGCGCCGGGGCTAGCCGGCAGGCCGCGGCCGAGCAGATGCCTGTCGGCGTCGGGATCGAGGGTCGGGTGCAGCAGTTGGTCGAGCTGCGCCGGGTCGATGCGCCGGATCGCCTGATTCCGGGTGATCAACCTGTCCGCCACCATGTCGACGGCGATCCTGAGTGCCGCCTTGGCGGTGCGCTTGCCGGTCCGCGTCTGCAACATCCACAACCGGCCGCGCTCGACGGTGAATTCCATGTCCTGCATGTCGCTGTAATGGCGCTCCAGCTTGTCGCGCACGGCGACGAGGTCGGCGTAGACCTTGGGCATCGCCTCCTCCATCGACTGCAAGCGCGAGCCGGTCGCCTTCTTCTCGGCGTTGGTCAGCGGCTGCGGGGTTCGGATGCCGGCAACCACGTCCTCGCCTTGCGCATTGATCAGAAATTCGCCGTAGAAGCGGTTGTCGCCGGTGGACGGGTTGCGGCTGAAGCAGACGCCGGTGGCGCAGTCGTCGCCCATGTTGCCGAACACCATCGCCTGCACGTTGACGGCGGTGCCCCAGTCGCCCGGAATGCCGTGCAGGCGGCGGTAGATTTGGGCGCGCTCGTTCATCCACGAGCCGAACACCGCGCCGATGGCGCCCCACAGCTGCTTCGCCGGGTCCTGGGGGAACGGCTTGCCCAGGGACTTCTCGACCATCGTCAGATAGTCGGCGACCACGCGCTTCAGGTCGTCGGCGGAAAGCCCGGTGTCGAGGTCGACGCCGCGGTCGGCCTTCACGTCCTCGAGGATATCCTCGAAGTTGTGGTGCTCAACCCCCAGCACCACGTCGCCGTACATCTGGATGAAGCGGCGGTAGCTGTCGTAGGCGAAGCGCTCGTCGCCGCTGTCCTTGGCCAGCCCCCTCACCGTGCGGTCGTTGAGCCCGAGGTTGAGGACGGTGTCCATCATGCCGGGCATCGAGGCGCGCGCGCCAGAGCGCACGGAAACGAGCAGCGGTCGTTCCGAACCGCCGAACGTGCGCCCCAGCCCTTTCTCGACGCGGCCGAGCGCCTTCTCGACGCCGGCCTTGAGCGAGGCCGGATAGTCGCCGCCGGTGCGGGTGAAGTGCGTGCACACCTCGGTGGTGATGGTGAAGCCGGGCGGCACTGGCACGCCGAGGCGGCTCATCTCGGCCAGCCCGGCGCCCTTGCCGCCAAGAAGGTTGCGCATGGTGGCCCGGCCCTCGGCGGTGCCGGCGCCGAATTCGTAGATCCACTTGCCGCGTTTCCGCTGTTTCGGGGCGGCCTTACGGACGGCCGCCTTCCTTGCCGGCTTGCGGCGCGCCGTGGTTTTATTCTTGTTGATCTTGTTCTTGGGCTTGGTCCTTTTCATCGCTCTCCGCCTTCGAGTTTCGAGAAATCGGCCACCCGGTCGAGGGTGGAGCCGATGCCGCTCAGGAGCCGCAACCGGTTCTCCCTCAGCTTCGCGTCGTCGCAGTTGACCGTCACATGGTCGAAGAAATCGTCCACCGGCCGCCGCAGGCGGGCAAGCACCGCCATGGCGGCGGTGAAGTCCTCGTTCTTCAGCGCCGCAGCGGCGCCCTCGGTGGCGGCAGCGAGGAAGGTGGCGAGGGTGCGCTCCTCGTCCTCGGCCAGCAGCGCGAGATCGTAGGCGCCATCGTAGCGTTTCTTGTCTTTCTTCTCCTCGATGCGGACGATGTTGGCGGCGCGCTTGTAGGCGACATGCAGGTTGGCGCCGTCGCTCGACTTCATGAACTTGCCGAGAGCATCGACGCGGGCGAGCAGGCGCACCAGGTCGTCCTCCCTGCCGCCGCCGGGTTTTTCCACTGCGAACACCGCGTCGATCAGGTCGTGGCGGACGTTCTTCTCGCGCAAATGCACTTTCAGCCGATCGGCGATGAAGGCGAGCAGGTCGGCGGCGTCGAAGCCATCCTCGACGCCAGCGAGGCCGGCCTTGGCGGCGGCGAACGCCTGGCCGAGCGGCAGCCGCAATTTGTTCTCGACGACCAGCCTGATGACGCCGAGCGCGGCGCGGCGCAGCGCGAACGGGTCGCGCGAGCCGGTCGGCTTCTCGCCAACTGACCAGAACCCGACAAGTGTGTCGATCTTGTCGGCCAACGCGACGGTGACGCTGACCGGCTTTGACGGACAGTCGTCGTTGGGGCCCTGCGGCGAATAGTGCTCGCCGATGGCGTCGGCGACCGCCGGCTTCTCGCCATCGTGGAGGGCGTAATAGCGCCCGATCACCCCCTGCAGCTCCGGGAACTCGCCGACCATGCCGGTCGACAGGTCGGCCTTGGCGAGAGTGGCAGCGCGGCGGGCGTCCGCCGGATCGGCGTTGCAATGTTTGGCGAGACGCTCGGCAAGCGTCGCAATGCGCTCGACTTTGTCCCACACGGTGCCGAGCCTGGCGTGGAACACCCGGCCACCAAGATCGCCAACGCGGCTCTCCAGCGTGCGCTTGCGGTCCTGGTCCCAGAAGAACCGCGCGTCGGCGAGGCGCGCTCTCAGCACCCGCTCGTTGCCGGCGACCGCCGCCTTGCCGCCGTCGCGGGTCTCGGTGTTGAGGACCACGACAAAGCGCGGCGCCAGACGGCCCTTGCCGTCGGTGAGGGCGAAATACTTCTGGTGATGGCGCATCACGGTCGTGAGGAGCTCCGGCGGCAGCTCCATGAACGCCTGGTCGATGGTGCCGAGCCTGGCAACCGGCCATTCGACCAACCCGGCCACCTCGTCCAGCAGCGCCGGATCGCGCTTCAGCTTCAGGCCGGCCTCTTTTTTGGCCAGCTTCTCGGCGTCGGCCTGGATTTTTTCCCGCCGCTCGGCCGCATCGAGGATGACCTTAGCGGCCCTTAGTTTCTTCTTGTAGTCGGCGAAACTTTTGACCTTGAAAATCTTCGGCGCCAGGAACGGGTGGCCACGTGTTTGGTTCGATGGTTCGATCGACGCATCACCGGTGAGGAATTCGCCGCCCGCCCTGGATGGATGCAACATCGGAATTGGCGCATGTGGCACACGGCCACCAATAATTAACAATAGATTCTGAATTGGCCGAATCCACTTTAAGTCCGTTGTGCCCCACTTCATGGATTTGGGCCATGTGAAATTCCACAGGGTTCGATAAACAATTTCATGTAAAATTTCGTCAACCGGCCGCCCTTTTCGTTTAATGACAGCGAAGTGGAAACGGCCCTTGTCGGTGTCGCGCAGCTCAACCGTGGCACCCTTCGGCAGCGACCGCTTGAAGCCGTCGATGGCCTGCGCCGGCGCGTCGGCGCGCGGGCCGCGGCGCTCCTCGTCGACGTCCGGTTGTTTGGCGGGAATGCCGTCGACGACCAAGGCCAGCCGGCGCGGCGTCGCGAACGCATCGGCCTTGGTGAACGACAAACCCGCCGCCTGCAGGCCGTCGCAAACGAGCCGCTTCAAATCCTCGGCGGCGCGCGCCTGCATGCGGGCCGGGATTTCCTCACTCAACAGTTCCAGCAGCAGTTCGGGCATCGCTTAAGAGCCCTTCCCGGAGTTCAACCACGCCTCCGCCGAGCCCTTGGCCAGCGCGCGGACGCGGCCGATGTA
>DASWGT010000094.1:0-3248 GCA_036393575.1 Rhodospirillales bacterium
CCACGCGATGGCCGACACGCTGATCACGCCGATCAACGACTCGTTCGTCGATCTCGACGTGCTGGCAAGGGTCGATCCCGAAACGTTCGAGGTCCAGGCCGCCAGTCACTACGCCGATCTGGTCGGCGAGGCCCGGCGACAACGCCGGCTGGTCGACAATCGCGACATGGACTGGGTGGTGGTGCGCAACCGCCTGTCGGCGCTGCGCACGCGCAATCGCAAGAAGATCGATCAGAGCCTCAAACAGCTTTCGGGCCAGATCGGGTTCCGTCTGGCGAAAGGCATCAGCGAACGTGTCGTCTATCGCGAGCTGTTTCCGCGCGGCCTGACGGCGCTTGATACACTCGACCGCCGCACCCTCGGTGGCGAGCCGACGCTGTCGCATGTCTCGGCTCGCGACGAGATCAGGAATTTGCTGCAGATCCTGGGGTTGCCGGCGCGCGCGGCCGCCGGGGCGTCCGGGGCGCCGGGGGGGACCGCCGGAACCGGCGGAAACCGGCAGGAACCGCCGCGGTTGCGCCGGGCCGGTTAAACGCCACATTATCGCACGAGAGGTCCGGCACCGGATCGCCCGCAACAACCGGGAAACTGCCCATCGTGGCCGATACCAAACGAACCCCTGTCAATAAGACGGCCGGCCAGTCCGGGCAGAAGTCGTCGGAAATCGACCGGTTTCTGGCGGAAGCCAGGACGATGGCGCCGGCCGGCGCCAGCGACGGGCGCGGGCGGCTGGTTTTTGCCCTCGACGCCACCATGAGCCGCCAGCCGACCTGGGACACAGCGCTCCGCCTGCAGGCGGAAATGTTCGAGGAAGCCGGGAAGGTCGGCAGTCTCGACGTGCAGCTCGTGTACTTTCGCGGCTTCAACGAATGCCGCGCCAGCCGCTGGGTGAGCGATACCAAGGGCTTGCGCGACCTGATGACCGGTATCGATTGTCGCGGCGGACACACGCAGATCGGCAAGGTGCTGAGCCATGCCCGGCGCGAAACGCGCAAGAAGAAAGTCAATGTCGTTGTGTTCGTCGGCGACGCGCTGGAGGAGCCGATCGACACGCTGGCGGCGCGGGCCGGGGAACTCGGCCTTCTCGGCGTGAAGTTGTTCATTTTCCAGGAAGGCCATGACCCGGCCGTGGAGCGCGGATTTCGGGAGCTGGCGCGCCTTACGCGGGGCGCTTACGCGCGCTTCGATCCGAACGCCGCCGGGCAGCTTGCCCGTCTGCTGCGCGCGGCGGCCGTCTATGCGGCGGGCGGACTCAAGGCGCTGCAAAAAAGCGGGAGCGGCACGCCTCCGCTTCTCGAACAGTTAAGGTAGCCGGACGATGGCCTACATCGGCGCCGGCGTTGCTGCGATCGGCATTCTGTATCTGTTGGCGCGCGCGTATACGAGCGTCGATGCCGGCGCGCTGGTGCGGTTTCTGCGTTACATCGTCGGCGGCGGGCTGATCGGATTTGGCGTGATCCTGTCGCTCGCCGGCCGCTGGGGCTTCGGCCTGTTTCTGGTCGCCATGGGCGTCTCGGCCATCTTCAGCGGCCGCATCGGTCCGATCGATCTCGGCGGCGCGACGCGAACGGCCGGGTCGGTATCGACCGTGCGCACGGCGTGGTTCCAGATGCGGCTCGATCACGACAGTGGCGACATGACCGGCGAGGTCTTGCAGGGCGTTCACGTCGGCAAGTCGCTGGACGACGTCCCCAACGACGATCTCATCAGAATGTATGAGATGGTGGCCGTCGACCCCGACAGCGCGGCGCTACTCGAAGCTTATCTCGACCGCCGGATCGCCGGCTGGCGTGAAGACGTCGAGGGCGATGCGGCAGCGGGGTCGCGCAGCGCGCCGGATGCGGGCCCCATGACTGATCAGCAGGCTTATGAGATCCTTGGCCTTGCGCCCGGCGCCAGTGAGGCGGAAGTCAGGGCGGCGCACCGACGGCTCATGAAGCGCGTGCACCCCGACCAGGGCGGTTCGACGTTCCTCGCGGCGAAAATCAACCAGGCCAAAGACCGGCTTCTCGGCAAACATCGTTAAGTCCTCTACGCGGTACTATTCGGACCCCAACGAATTGTCTCAGTTGCTGATGGCCAGACAGTTAAAATTCTTCTTGGTCAGGTAGGTGCATGCGGCGCGGGCGGTTTCCTTGTCCGCGAAGCCGCCGAAGCGGGCGCGATAGAGCGTAGCGTTACCCGCCTCCACCGGTTCGGTGTACGGCGTGGCGTCGGCCAGAACCTGGCCCGCCTTGGCGCGCGCGCTCTCGAGGAGTTCCTCGGCCGAGGTCTGTGTCGGCGTTGCCGCGATCTGGATTTTCCAACCGCTCATGGCCGTGGCCGGGGCTGGCGCGGCAGCCTCGATGTCTTCCTCAAGACCGCCGGCGTCGCCCTGCTGCTCGAGCTCCTCGATGGCTTCGAGCGCAAAGATCGAGTTCGCGCCGATGATCTGCGCCACGGAGGCGCTGGCAAACGCGGCCGCGGTTTCGGGAAGCTCGGCCGGCACGGCGGGCGCGGCGGCCTGGGCGACGGGTGGCGCAGCCGGTTCGGCGGGCGGCGCGATCGGAAGCGGCGCCCCATCGGCGACAACGACCGTGGTCGTCGGCCGCAGCCGCGGCATCGGATAGTCGGCAAGGGCAACGCGGACGTTGACGGCGCCGGTCATTGGAACGCCGGGACCCCGCGCGATGAGCGGCGCTGTGCGCTGCCCGCGCGAGGCCTTCGGCAGGTAGGTCTCGATCAATCCGGCCATTCTTTTGTCGCGCTGCGTGCCGGTGTCGCCGCCGATAACGACGGCGACGATCTGACGGCCGCCGCGGTCGACCGAGGCGACAAGATTGAAACCGGAGGCGCGGGTATAGCCGGTCTTGATGCCGGTCACGCCTTCGACACGTCCGAGCAGCCGATTGTGGTTACCCATCCGCGACCCCTTCCAGGTGAAGGTGCGCGTCGAGAAGTATGAGAAGTACTGTGGGAAGTGATCCTGGAGGGCGCGCCCCAGGACCGCCATGTCGCGCGCCGTGGTCACCTGCGCCGTGTTGGGCAGGCCGTGGGCGTTGCGGAAAGTGGTTCTGCTCATGCCGAGCTGGTGGGCGCGGGTGGTCATCGCCTGGGCGAATGCCTTCTCCGATCCGGCGAGGTGCTCGGCGATTGCCGTGGCGACGTCGTTGGCCGACTTGGTCACCAGGGCCAGAATGGCATCACGGACGCTGATCGTTCCGCCGGCCTTGATGCCGAGCTTCGACGGCGGCTGGCCGGCGGCGAAG
>DASWGT010000095.1:0-14820 GCA_036393575.1 Rhodospirillales bacterium
CCAGCGTCTTGGGCCGGCGTCCGACAAAGATAACGGTAAGGAAGAATAGGAAGGAACGACCATGAACCGCTTGAGACTGCAACGGCTGATCGAGGCCTACGGCGCCGACCCGGCGCGCTGGCCCGCCGCCGAACGCGCCGCCGCCCGCGCCCTGTTGGCGCAGACCCCGGACGCGGCGGCGATGCGGATGCACGCCCGCCTTCTCGACGAGGCGCTCGACGGCTTTGCGCCGACCGCCGATGCCGGCGCCGAGCAGCGCCTTTTGCGGGCGCTGGCGGAGCCGCCGCGCCAGACTCCGGCAATGCCGCCATTGATGGCAGGTTTCTGGCCGCGCGCCGCGATGCTGGCGGCGGCGTCAATGGCCGGCGTGATCATCGGCCTCGGCGGCATCGACGGACGCATGCCGGCGACCGCCGATGTCGATGTCGTTGTGCTGGTCGGCGAACCAGATACCATCTCGCTGTTGGAGTAATCACCATGCCTACTCTCACGCTTTCCCCGCGCGCCAAGTCGATCGCGCTGTTCGTTTCGATCGCCGTCAACGTGCTGTTGATTTCGGCGATCGCGGCGCAGGCTTTGAGCGCGCCGGGATTCAAAAGCCGTGACCGTTCGGCGGAATCGCGGGTCGAACGCCTGGCGAAAAAACTTCCGAGCCCCGACGCCGACAAGTTGCGCAAGGCTTTCGCCGCCCGCGCCGGCGATCTGCCGGCGGCGCGCGCCGAGCTGACAGCGTCGCGCGATGCGTTCCGCCAGGCGCTGAAGGCCGAGCCCTTCGATCCGGCGCGGCTCGAGAAGTCTCTGGCGGCGATGGATGCCAGCCGCACCAAGATCAAGCAGATCATGCGCGCTGCCGTCGTCACCGCCGCCGCCGAGATGACCGCCGAAGGCCGCGGCCGCCTCGCCGAACGCGGCAAGCGGCGCTGAACCGGCGCAAGCCAACGCCAAGGGAGACCGAAAGCCATGATCCTGCATCCCGTTCCCCGCCCGGGCGAAGACGAGGTGCCGCCGGCGCCCGCCGCCGATCCGGCGCCACGGCGCGGCGACAGCCCGGCGCCGTGGTTGCACCTGACGCGGCGACATCTGCTGATCGCCGGGGTGCTGGCCGCGACGGCGGCGGCGGCCGCCGCCGGCGCCTGGACCTGGTGGCGGGTATCGCCGGTCGAGCGCTACGTCACCGCCATGGTCGAGCGCGGCGCCATCGAGGACAGCACCACCGCGCTCGGCACCCTGCAGCCGTTCGAATTCGTCGATGTCGGCACCCAGGTATCCGGGCAGCTGCGCAAGATCCACGTCGAGATCGGCGCCGCGGTCAAGGAAGGCGATCTCCTGGCCGAGATCGACCCGGCGGTGTATCAGGCCAAAGTGGACGCTAGCCGTGCCCAGCTCCTGAACCTGAAGGCGCAGCTCGCCGACAAGCAGGCGCAACTGGTGAACGCTCGGCGCCAGTTCCAGCGCGAGAGCAACCTGATGAAGGCGAAGGCGACCAGCGAGGAGGCCTACCAGAACGCCGAAGCCGCCCTCGGCTCGGCGACCGCCCAGGTCGACGCGTTGAAGGCGCAGATCAAAAACACCGAATCCGTGCTCAGAGTCGACGAGACCAATCTCGGCTTCACCAAAATCCACGCGCCGATGACCGGCACCGTGGTGGCGCAGATCGCCAAACAGGGGCAGACGCTGAACGCCAACCAGCAGGCGCCGATCGTGCTGCGCATCGCGGACCTGTCGACGATGACCGTGTGGACGCAGGTTTCCGAGGCCGACATTGGCCGTCTCAGGATCGACATGGATGTCTACTTCACCACCCTTGGGCAGTCAGACCGCCGCTGGCGCGGCAAACTGCGCCAAATCCTGCCGACCCCCGAGATCGTCAACAATGTGGTCCTCTACAACGCCCTGTTCGACGTTCCCAACCCGACCGGCGAACTGCTGCCGCAGATGTCGGCGCAGGTGTTCTTCGTCTCGGCTCGCGCCCGCAACGCGCTGGTGGTACCGATGTCGGCGCTGAAGCCGGCCGGCGACAAAGGCGGAAACAAGAAACGCAAGGCCGCGGGCGAGCAGGCGAAGACCGGCGAGACCGCGCCGGTGCCCGTCGCAGCCGACAGCGCGCCGGTGCCCGCACGCTATAAGGTCCAAGTACTGACGCCGGGCGGCGGCATCGAGGAACGCGACATCACCGTCGGCATCACCAACCGCGTATCGGCGCAGGTCCTTTCGGGCCTCGGGGAAGGCGAGCGCGTCGTCATCGGCGCGGCGCGCCAGTCCAAGACGGGCAAGGAGCAACCGCGGACGCGGCCGCCGAGGCTGTCATGAACGCGCCGCCGCTGATCGAGCTTTCCCGACTCACCAAGACTTACGACACCGGCGACGTCGCGGTCGAGGTTCTGCACGGCATCTCGCTCGCCATCGACGCCGGCGAGTTCGTCGCCGTGATGGGCGCGTCGGGCTCGGGCAAGTCGACGCTGATGAACATCCTCGGCTGTCTCGACCGGGCGACCGGCGGCCGCTATTCGTTCCAGGGCGTCGACGTGGCGACGCTGTCGTCCGACGAGCTGGCCTGCCTTCGGCGCGACGCCTTCGGATTCATTTTCCAGAGCTACAACCTGATCGGAACCGCGACTGCGGTCGAAAACGTCGAAATCCCGGCGGTGTACGCCGGCTCCTCGGCGGCGGAACGGCGGCGCCGTGCGGAGGAGCTTCTGACCACCCTTGGCCTCGCCGATCGTTTCGCCCATCGCCCAAGCCAGCTTTCCGGCGGACAGCAGCAACGCGTGGCCGTTGCCCGCGCGCTGATGAACGGCGGCCGCGTGATCTTCGCCGACGAGCCGACCGGATCGCTCGACAGTAAAAGCGGCGCCGAGGTGATGGCGCTGCTGGCAGAGCTGCATCGGCGCGGCCACACCATCGTGCTGATCACCCATGACCGCGAGGTCGCGCGCCACGCCGAGCGCGTTATCGAGATCAAGGACGGTCTGGTCGTCGGCGATTCGCGCCACTCCACGCCGGCCGGCCGCCGCCACGACGCGGTCGTCGCGGGCGCGCGCGCGCGGTGCGGCGTTACCGGCGGAGGCCATGGAGGCGGTGAAGATGGCGCTGCGCTCTCTGAAGGCGAATGTGTTCCGCACGGTGCTGACGTTGCTCGGCATCGTCATCGGCGTCGGCTCGGTGATTGCCATGCTGGCGGTCGGCGATGGCGCCAAGCAGTCGGTCCTCGACCGGATCAGCAACATGGGCACCAACCTGCTGCTGGTTCGCCCCGGAGCCCCCAACATTCGGCGCACCGGCGCCGGCATTGCCACGCTCATGCCAACGGACGCCGAGGCCATCGCGACGCTGCCCAACATCATCGCCGCGGTGCCGGAAATGATAGGCGCCGTCACCGTCCGTTTCGGCAACGTCGACTACCAGACCCAGGTCAGCGCCACCACCGCCGAGCTGTCGACGGCGCGCGACTGGCCGACGTCGAGCGGCATTTTCCTGACCGCCGAGGACGCGCTCGCTTACGCGCCCGTGGTGGCGCTGGGCCAGACCGTCGTCGATAACCTGTTTCCGCCCGGCGTCGACCCGGTCGGTAAATACGTGCTTCTCAAAAACGTGCCGTTCCAGGTGATCGGCGTGATGGCGGTGAAGGGGGCGACGCCCTACGGCTCCGACATGGACGACGTCGCCTTCGTGCCGTTGACCACCGGCAGCCTCAGGCTGATCGGACAGAAGCATTTGCGCTCGATCACCGTCATGGTCGACGACTTGGCGCAGGTCGAGGCCACTCAGGCAGCCATCGAGGAGCTCTTGACGCAGCGTCACCGCACCGTCGATTTCAGCATCCGCAACATGGCGGCGATCATCGAGACCGCGACCGCGACCCAGAACACCCTGACCGTGCTGTTGGGTTCGATCGCCGCGATCTCGCTGCTGGTCGGCGGTATCGGGGTGATGAACATCATGCTGGTCAGCGTCACCGAACGTACCCGCGAGATCGGCATCCGGGTCGCCACCGGCGCCCGCATGATCAACATCCTGCAGCAATTCCTGACCGAGGCGGTGGTGGTGTCGGGAATCGGCGGCGTCATCGGCGCCGTCGGCGGGCTGGCGGTCGCGCAAGCGTTGGCCGCCGTCGGCACGCCGATCCAGTTCTCGGCGATGCCGGTGGTACTGGCCTTTGGCTGCGCCTTCGCCACCGGCTTGGTGTTCGGCTACATGCCGGCGAAGAAGGCGGCGACCCTCGATCCGGTGGTCGCGCTCGGCGCCGAATAGGAAAGGCGAGCGCGATGCCCATGGCGCCGACAAATTTAACGATCCGGTTCCTGGCGCCGTTGCTGGCGGCGGCGCTCGGCGCCTGCAGCATGGTACCCGAATACAGCCGCCCTATGGTGCCGACGCCGGCGGGGTGGGCAGAACCTGTGGCGGAGCCGACGGCCGAGGTCCGACCCGGAGCGCGACCCGAGACGCCGTGGCCGTCGCTCGATTGGTGGCAGGGATTCGACTCGCCGGCGCTGGCTGTTCTGGTCGTGGCCGCCGAGCGTAACAACACCAACATCGGCCAAGCGGCGGCGCGGGTGCTGCAGGCGGAAGCGCAGGCGAAGATCGCCGGCGCCGACCTGTTGCCGTCCCTCGACGGCTCGCTCGGCGCCGACCGGACCTGGCGCGGCAGCGGCAGAACCAGCACCAGCAGCCGCAGCGGCGTCAGCGATTCCTTGAGCGCCGACCTCAGCGTCAGCTACGAGCTCGATCTGTTCGGCAAGAACCGAGCGGCGCTCGCCGCCGCCGAGGCGTCGCTGATGTTCAGCCGCTTCGACCGCGAGGCGGTCGCCTTGACCGTCGTTTCCAACGTCGCCCAGACCTATTTCCAGGTGCTACAGTTCCGCGAGCGGCTGGCGGTGGCGCTCCGCATCCTCGAGATCACCGAGGGCGTGCTGCAGGTGGTCACCGCACGGGTCGAGAACGGCGCCGCCTCGCCCTTGGATCTTGCCCAGCAGCGCGCCCTGGTGGCGACGCAACGGGCCTCCATCCCACCCCTGCAGACGCAACTGCGTCAGGCCGAGAACGCGCTCGCCATCCTGCTCGGCACGCATCTGGCGGCGCTCGGCGCCACCGAGGGCGCGCTCCTCGACATCCGGCCGCCGTCGCCGACGGCGGGACTGCCGTCCGAGTTGATCGTGCGGCGGCCCGACATCCAGGCGGCAGAGGCGCGGCTGATCGCCGCCAACGCCGAAATCGGCAGCGCGCGCGCCGCCTACTTCCCGACCATCAGCCTCACCGGCGTGCTCGGCTACGAGAGCGCGGCGCTGGCGTCGCTGTTCAATCCGGCCAGCCGGTCGGCGAACATTGCGGGCAGCCTGCTGCAAGCGATCTTCCGCGGCGGCGCCCTGGAAGGGCAGGTGGAGTTGTCGGAGGCGCGCTTCCGCGAGCTCGCCGAAAGCTACCGCGAGATCGTGCTGACGGCGCTCGGCGAGGTCCACGACGCGCTGGTGGCGGCGAGGCGCACGGCGGAGCAGGAAAGCCTGCAGGCCGCCGCCGTCGAGCAGGCACGGCTCGCCTACCAGCTGGCCGAAGCCCGCTACCGCGCCGGCGCCGTCGACCTGCTGACGGTGCTCGACGCGCAGCGCACGCTGAGCCAGACCGAGGACCAGATCGTGCAGATCCGCTTCCAGCGGTTGCAGGCGTCGGTGGCCTTGTTCAAGGCGCTCGGCGGCGGCTGGCGGCTTGACGGCACGGCGCCGGAAAAGGCGGATGCGACGCCGGCCCGGCCGTAATTGTCAACAGGTCGGGATTCCAAGGGCTTCCGTGAATCAGGTGACAGCCGCCTTCGCTGCGGCTACCGTTTTTAACCCCGGCAATGCGGAGAACGCGGCGACTGCTTGCGGCGGCACTGCAACGCGGCACGAATTCATGCGCCAGGCCCGGGCCTTTCTCAGGGAGAACGCATCCGATGACATCGTTCACGCTCAACGGCAAGCAGGTGTCGGTGAAGACCGCGCCCGGGACGCCGCTCCTGTGGGCCATTCGCGAGCACCTGAAGCTGACCGGCACCAAGTACGGGTGCGGCGCCGGGCTGTGCGGGGCCTGTACGGTTCACGTCGACGGCAAGGCGACGCTCGCCTGCCAGACCGAGGTGGCGGCGGTTGCCGGCAAGCGCGTCGTCACCATCGAGGGGCTGTCGCCCGATTCATCGCATCCGCTGCAGAAGGCCTGGATCGTCGAGCAGGTGCCGCAATGCGGCTATTGTCAGTCGGGTCAGATCATGAAAGCGGCCGAGCTCCTCGCCATCAACCCGAAGCCGCGCCGCGCCGACATCGTCCGCCACATGAACGGCAACATCTGCCGCTGCGGCACCTACACCCGGATCATCGCCGCCATCGAGCGCGCCGCGAGGGAGGGCTGAGCCATGACACGTATCACCTCCCACGGCCCCGAAGTCAGCCGCCGCTCGTTCCTGGCGGGCGTCGGCGGGCTGACGTTCTCGATCGCGTTCCTCGGCGACGGCGCGCCGGCTCTCAACGCTGCCGGCAAGGGCGACATGGGCGTCACCGCGTGGGTGCGCATCGGCGCCGACAACGTCGTCACCATCTTCAATCCGTCGGCCGAGATGGGGCAGGGGTCGATGACCGCGCTGCCGCTGATCGTCGCCGAGGAAATGGATGCCGACTGGGCGAGCGTCAGGATCGAGCAATCCCCCGTCGACGCCCGCACCTACGGCAATCCGCAGTTCTTCGGCCACCAGATGCTGACCGTCGGCAGCCGCACCGTGCAGGGCTACTACACCGACCTGCGCAAGGCCGGCGCGCAGGTGCGCAAGGCGCTGCTGGCGGCCACGGCGGGCCATTGGAAAGTGCCGGTTTCCGAGCTCAGGACCGAGCCCAACGTCGTCGTCCACGGGCCGACCAAACGTCGGCTGACCTACGGCGAGATCGCCGCCTTCGCCAAGATGCCGGCGAAACTGCCCGAGGTCGCCGAAAGCGATCTCAAGAATCCCCGCGACTTCCGCCTGATCGGCAACAAGGCGATCGGGCGCGCCGACATCCCGGCCAAGGTCAACGGCACGGCGATCTACGGCATGGACGTGCACGTCCCGGGCATGGTGTACGCGGTGATGAGCCGCGCGCCGGTGCACGGCAGCCGGCCGCAAAGCTCGAACGCCGCCGCGATCAAGGCGGTGGCCGGCGTCGTCGACGTGGTCACCCTCAATCACGGGGTCGTCGTCGTCGCCGACACCATGGAAGGCGCGCTGGCGGCGCGCAAAAAGCTGATGGTCGAGTGGTCGCAGGGCGCCAGGGCCGCGGGCTTCCAGAGCGAGAAGGACCTGGACGGCTACCGCCACGTGATGGATAGCGCCGCCGCCGGCGATCCGGTGACGAGCAAGGGCAACGTGAAGAACGCGATGGCCGCGGCGGTCAGGACCTACCAGGCCGACTTCTACAGCGACCACGCCTACCACGCGCAGATGGAGCCGTTGAACGCGGTCGCCCATGTCAATGCCGCCGGCGACGGGGCCGAGGTGTGGGCCGGCACGCAGTCGCTCGACGGGGCACGGATGAGCGCCGCCAAGGCACTCGGCGTCGGCGTCGACAAGATCACCTTCCATCCGTGCTACCTCGGCGGCGGCTTCGGGCGCCGCTCGTGGTCCGACTACATCGAGGAAGCGGTGCTGACCTCGAAGGCGGTGCGGCGGCCGGTGAAGCTGGTGTGGACCCGCGAGGACGACGTCGCCTACGGCGCCTTCCGCCCGATGGCGCTGCAATGCCTGAAGGCGGGCGTCGATGCGGCCGGCAACGTCGTGGCGTGGGAGCATTGCGTCGTCGGCGACGGCAGGGGGCTGCTGACGTCGGGAATCCAGATTCCCTTCTACAACGTGCCCAACCAGAACATCGAGCTGCGCGGCAAATCGTCCGGCGTCCGCCTCAAGCACTGGCGCGCCGTCGGCCATGGCTTCAACAAGTTCGCCATCGAAAGCATGATCGATCTCATTGCCGCCGACCACAAGATCGACCCGGTGGAATACCGGCGCCGCCTGACCCGCCATTCGCCGCGGGCGCTGAAGGTGATCGAGACCGCCGCCGCGATGGCGAAATGGGGAACCCCACGGCCGGCCGGCCGGGCGCTCGGCATCGCCTTCACCGAGCGCTCCGATTCGCTTTCGGCGGGCGTCGCCGAGGTTTCAGTCGACCGCGCCAAGGGCCGCATCCGGGTGCACCGCTTCTGGGCGTCGCTTGACGCGGGCCAGGTGGTGCAGCCGGGCAACGCGGTGGCGCAGATGGAGAGCGGCATCGTCTACGGACTCTCCAGCATGTTCTCGGAACGCATTACCTTCGAGAACGGCCGGGTGCAGCAGTCGAACTTCCACGACTACGAAGTGATGCGCATGGCCGACGCGCCGGAGGAAATCCACGTCGAGATCATCCGCAACAACGAGCCGCCAGCCGGCATCGGCGAAACCGGCGTGCCGATCGCCAGCGGTGCCGTCGCCAACGCGTTCTTCGCGGTGACCGGCAGGCAGCTTCGGCACATGCCGTTCACGCCCGATCGGGTGCTGGCGGTGCTCAAGGCTTGAAACGCAGCCTCATCTGGGCGGTCTGCGAATTTGGTCCCCCGGCGCGTCGCCGGAGGACCGCCGTATCAAGGCCCACGCAACGCGCGAGCCGGCGGTTGAGGAAGACTTGATACCCCGATGCCCGCCCCGGCGTTGGCGCCGAATGCGGCGGCCGGCATCTAGCGCGGGAACATTCCCGCGAACAGGTCCAAGGATTCGAACGGCTCCACGTAGGCCGGCGACTCCACCGGCCCGCGGACGACGGCGCCTTCGATATAGTCGAACCCGGCGGCGACCGCGGCCGACGCGGCGCTGCGGGTCGCCAGTCCGTACACGAACTTCTTCAATCCCGCCTCTTCGGCGCGCTCGGCGAAACGGTCCAATCTCTTCAACAGGGCGCGCTCGGAGGCCTGGCCCTCCGCGAACTCGAACCCGACCGCGTGGACGCCGGCCTCTCGCCAGGCCCGCAAGCCGGAAGCGGCCGGCGATACCCGCGCCATCACCGAGCGCGCCGCCTGGCGCAGTCGCGTCACCGTTTCCCTGATCCGGTAGCTGTTGAGATCGGGCGGCGTACCGACCAACTCCTGGACCACCAGGAGCCGTTGCTTTTCGTCCAGCTTCCGTATGCGTTGCTGATAGGGCATGTAATAGTCGAAATGGTCGACGGTCGAGAAGTGCACCGGCAACACCAGCAGCACCTTGTGTCCGGCGTCCAGTAGCAGATACAGCTTGCGCAGTGCCTCCTCCTGAACCAGCCGGTCGCACGCCGCCGCAGCCGCGTACATCTCGCTCTCGCCGCCCACGCGGACGATCGATTCAACCTTGCCCTCGGGCGATTTGACGACGGGGAGCGCGCTGTAGGCGGTGAGCATCTTGCTCCGAACGTTCCAGATGGCACGAAAGATCGTGGTCATGCCTTCCGGCAGGCCCTTTCCGCCGGGTCGGGCGGCATTGTCATCGACCCACCAAGTAGCCGTTTCGGCTTCGGAGCCTTGCGTGTCGTTCCGGGGCTGGGCAGTCATTCGCTGGATGGCCAGATTGGCCTGCGCCTTCTGGTTCTCCTGATCGCGCAATTTTTGTGGGTCGGGGGAGGTACCGCCGCGCGCGGACACCTCCTTTTTCTGGCTGGCGACGACGTCGGAGAATTTCCCGCTCCGTCTTTTCTGGGTTGTGGCCTCGAATTCGAGGTTGAGGAACTGCGGATCCGCGTCGTTGATCAGGCGCGCGATCTGGTCCGCAATGACCTTGCACTTTAACTCCGCCGACTTTTTCGACATGCCGGGGAACAGGAAACCGTAGACGCCGACATCGTTGTGGATGAAGGCGTCCTTGTCCTGGAAATTATCCTCGATCACGCCGAGCGCGATCACTTCCGCCTTTTTTATCATCTCATTCTTGTCGACGTCGCGGCGCACGATGAGCGAATTGAGATTGAGAATCTGCATGCGGCTGATGGCCACCGCGTTGAATTTTCTGGAAAGGTCGCTGATCGTTATTTCAAACCGGCTGTCGGTCGCCGGGGCATCGTCGCCGCCGAACTTGAAGCCGGAAAACAACCCCGAACGCTTTTTCCCGCCTTTACCGTCCTCCTCGATCTTAGCCATGTTGCACGCTCCCCGGTATCGGATCACCGGCCGCCGGCGGTGTTCCGCTCGCCCACTGCGACGCCGCCCGATGCGCCGGTCCGCCCCGACAACAGGTCGCGGACCAGCGCGCTCAGGTCATCGTAGTCGAACGGCTTTTCGATGATCCGGTCGGCGCCGTTCTTGCACGCCGCCGTCAGAAGGTCGCTCTTCGCCGTCAGGCTCCCGCCCGACATGGCGATGATCGGCACGCGCGGGTCCTTGCGGCGGATTTCGGAAATCGTCTGGGTGCCGCTTTTCAAGGGCATTTGCATGTCGGTGATCACCAGGTCCACCGGGTTGGCGAGGAAAAGGTCGAGGCCCTGGTTGCCGTCGCGCGCCATCAGCACGTCGAGACCCGCTTCCTGCAGCATGATCTCGAGAGTCGCCCGCACGCCTTCGTCGTCGTCGATGACAAGGATACGCGGCAGCGCGCGTCGTATCAGGGTTTCCGCCATTCCCGCCTCACGCCCGATCCCGGAGCGGCTCCGGGTCGGGCATCCCGGCGAATGCGAAATTCACGATCTTTTCCCCGGCAATCGGCCGGCTGATGAAATATCCCTGCGCCTTGTCGCACCCGGCGAGCAGCAGGAAATTCAGGTCGCCTTCGGATTCGACACCTTCCGCGCATACGCTCAGATTGAGTCGATGCGCCATCTCGGTGGTTGCGCGCACGATCACTCGCGCCTCTTCGCTGGCGCCGACGTCGCGCACGAATGACTGGTCGATCTTGAGCTCGACGAAGGGCAATCGATAAAGGTGGATGAGGGACGAGAACCCGGTCCCGAAATCGTCCAACGATAACCGGAAACCCTTGAGCCGGAAGCGGGTGAGGATATCCATCGCCCGGGCGGTGTCTTCCATCACCCCGGATTCCGTGATCTCGATGATGATTTGCGACGTCTCGACGTCATTCTGCTCGGCCAACGACGCGATTTCGTCGGGCAGCGTCAGATTGGTCAACAATTGCGGGGCGATATTCACCGCCACGCACATCGTTTTTCCAAACTCGCTCCATTTGCGAATCTGCCGGCACGCGCTGGTCACCACGGCGCGGGTCAACGGCAACATCAGGCCCGTTTCCTGGATCGCCAAAAGGAACCTGTCGGGGCTCAGCAATCCATGCACCGGATGTTGCCATCGCACCAAAGCCTCGACCTCCCTCAACGATCCGTTGGCGGAGGACCGAAGGTTCACCTTGGGCTGGTAATGGACGACCAGCTCGCCTTTGGAGATCGCCGCGTCGAGCTCGTGCACGGTTATAGATCCGGCGAAATAGGACGGCGCCGCCAGCAGCGACTCGAGTTCCTCGATCATGATCGGCTTCTGCAGGACTCCCTTCATGTTGAGGCCGTGCTCAAAACCCACCTGCTTGGCCGAATTGAGCACCTTTTTGTCCATGCCGCTCATCAGAATGATTTCGGTCTTGCTTTTCTCGGCGCGCAGGAACCTCAACAGTTCGACACCGTCGATGTTGGGCATCGCCAGGTCCGTGATCACGATCGTCGGATTGAACTTTCGGTACAGCCGCTTGAACTCGCTGAAATGGGCCGTCGACACGACTTCGTAGTTGGCGTCTCGCGCAACCTGGGAAACGAACTCGCAGATATCGGCGTCGTCATCGATCACCAGCAAGCGATTGGCTGTCATGTGGCCGTGTCACCGCGCCCCGCACCGGGACACGCCGATCCTTGGGTCGCCGGCAGGAAAATGCGAAACCGGGTACCGCGCCCGGGCTTGCTGCTGACGGTGAAGTGGCCGCCTGAGTGCTTGACGAAGCCCGAGACCAGGCTGAGCCCGAGACCGGGTCCGTTATTTCTCGACTTGGTCGAGAAGAAAGGATCGAACGCGCGGTCGACGAGATCGGGCACCATGCCGCATCCGGTGTCCTCGACCGTGATGCATGCGTACGCCCCGGCCGTAAGCGCCGGGGAACGGGCGGCGGTCGCCTCGTCGATGACGACTTTGGCGGTTTCGATCGTCAGCGTGCCGCCGTCGGGCATCGCGTCGCGGGCGTTGGCGGCAAGGCTCAGAATCGCCGATTCCAACTGAGCCGGATCGGTTTCCGTCGTCGGGATGCCATCGGCGAGCCCCATGATCACCTCGACGTCGGGTCCCGCCGTGCGCCTCATCGCGCCATCCATCGCCGCCACCACGGCATTGACGTCGACCGGCCGCGGCTCCAGGTCCCGGCGGTGGGCGTAGGCGAGCAGGCGCCTAGTCAGGTCGGAGCCGCGCAACGCAGCGTCGATCGCCGGCCCGACCATCCTTTGGACGCCCCCGTCGTTCCCGGCGCGGCGTTGCAGAAGCTGCAGGTTGCCGAGTAAGGTCGCGAGGATATTGTTGAACTCGTGCGCGACGCTTCGCGCCAACAGCGCCGCGCCGTCCATCCCGGCGTCGATTTCCGGGGAGGCGCGGGCGACCCGCCGGGCCGCGACGGCATGCGACGCCACAAGCTCATCGGCTGGGTCACCGCCTGCGGCACACGAATGCTCCCCGGCGGCTGGTTGGGAAACCAGGCGCCGTCGCCGCCTCAGCAGCGGCCGGTCGACGCCCGGGCTGGCCCGATCCGGCCCTAGGTTGCCCGTGGTTGCCATCGCTGCCACAACTCCGATCTCCTCGCCCGGCCCGTGTTCGCGGGCAGACGATTGGTTGCGGTCGATTCCCGCCGCTTCCTCGGCCGTTCGCAAAGCCGATTACCCGCCGCGAGTGTAGGGGTGGTGGAAAGGCGGCCGGAATTGGGGAGTCCCCCAACGCGGTGCGGGTTATTCCGTATTTCTGCGCCGGTTCATTGGAATTAATTTGTTGCCATGCGCCGGCCGCGCCGCCGCCGATTGATCGGAATATCGGCGACGGGGCCATGAATTCGTTCCGGGATTTCCTCCGGCGACGCCGGTGAGGGTGCAGGGATAGGGCGGATATCGTGAACGTCCGGACCAAGACGATCAATGCAAACGGTGCCGCCACGACGATGCCGGCGGCGCACGGCGATCCCGATTCCGACGTCCGTACCCTGGTCCAATTGGTCGCCGCCGGCGGTTGCCGTACCGAGAACATGCGGCTCGTGCGGTGGCGAAACCTGCGGCAGTTCCTCGACCAGCGCTGGGCCAAGGTCGGCCCGTCGGTGGCGCAAACGATGCGCAAGGAAATTGCCGCCCGTCTGGGGTCGCAAGGGCGTTGCGTCCGCTATGACGACACCAGCATCCTGGCATTCTGCCCGCCGCCCGACGAATCAGCGCTGCGCCGGCTCGATGACGAGTTCGCCGACACCATGGGCTCGATGCTGGCCGGCGTCCTCAGCACACCCGGCCTGATCGAGGTGCTGAAGCCGGTCGCCGCCGGCGACCAAGGGCTGGCCTTCGCGGCGGCCACGGTATCCCCGGCCGGCGAAGCGCGACCGCCGGCGGCCGACATAGGCAAGCCGGCGCCGGCCCTGGTGCTCGGCGATGCGATATTCCGCTACTTCCCGCTTTGGGACATCCGCGACGACGCGGTCTATTGCTACCTGTGCGAGGCGTTCTGGAACCTCGGCGACGGCCAGGAGCTGACGGAAGGGGCGCTGCCGGCGCAATTCGACGACCCGAAGCGGATACTGGCCTTGGACCTGGGGACCCTCGGCAAGGCGACCGAGGAGTTGGATAAGGGATTGAACCAGTATCAGCTGGCCAAGTTCCTGATCCCGGTCCACTTCCGGACGATCGCCGATCCGGTCACGGCCGGAACCTATACCCGGTTCTGCAATAGCAAAATGTGGGCGGTACACGAATTCGCCCTATTCGAGATCGTCAAGCCGCTCGACGACATGACGACGGAACAGCTGGTCAAAGCCGTCGAACAATTGCAGCCGTTCGGCGCCGGCGTGATGCTGCGCGTCGGCATTGGGTTCGACCGCTTCGACGCGGTGCCCCCCGAACGCATCCTGTCGATCGGCATCGATCTGCGCCTCGACGACCGGCCGGACGTCGAGATCGTTGCCGCCATCAAGCAATTCGCCGCCGGTGCCGGGGAGCACGGGCTGCGCAGCCACGTGCACGGTGTGCACAGGGTCAGCCCGACGGTGATTGCGGCCTGCGCCGGCATCGACCTGATCGGCAGCGACGCCATCGCCCAGGACACCGCCGATTGGCAATCCGACGATTCCGCCATCCGGCCGATCGCGCTGTTGAAATCACTGGCGGCACGGGGAAAAGCCAACCGCGGCGTCGGCTGACCGGGCGAAGAAGCGTTCAGGCAGTGGCGCCCGATGCGGACATGGATACCCCTTTAGAAAGTCGGGGGCCTTGCGCTACAATCAAACGTTGCCGGACAAGCACCGAACGACGGCGCCTTTGCTTTCGAACCCTGGGAGGCGGCCAATGTCTTCGCGGGTCTTCGGGATTCTGATCTTCGTCGCGCAGGCGTTGTGCGCGATGACGGTACCCGCCGCGTCGGCCGAGGACAAGCCGTCGGTCGCCTCCAATCAAGCCAAGCACGACGTGGTCGCCGTCGTGCCGCGATCATGGCCGCCGCAATACGATATCGACGAAAACGGCAATCCCGTCGGCTTCGCCATCGATGTGTTGAACGAAATCGCCGCTCGCGCCGGGATCAGCGTGACCTATCGCGTCGTCGAAAATTTTGCCGCGGTTGAACGGGCAATGAAGGACGGCCAGGGCGACATCATCCCCAATAGCG
>DASWGT010000096.1:0-3149 GCA_036393575.1 Rhodospirillales bacterium
CATTTTTTAGTCTACCTCATGGTGAGGAGCTCACCGAAGCCGCGCAGCGGCGAAGGCGGGCGTCTCGAACCGTGAGGCAACGGATCCATCGTCGACGAGCTCGTCCGCCTACGCGCGCGTGCTCGGCCGAGCCCGCGCCCAACTCCCGGAAATTGCGACATAAAGTCGCGAGCGCGCGGGCTTTTCCGCGCGTCGCGACAGACCACGTCAAAGCTTGAGGATTCGCGCGTGTCGGCGGCATTCCGCGCGCGGCCGCGCGCCTTGCCTGGGGCCGGTCGGTCGGGTATGTATCCCGCGCCCATCGCGCGTCGCCTCGCACCTCGAAGCCTTGCGCGCGCGCCTGCCGGGGGGCGGGCCGGGCCGAAATCCTCGTCGCTCTACCGGAGGTCGGATCCGCATTGTGACGCCGTATCGCAAAGCCTTCCTCGCCCTCGCCGCGCTTTGCGGCGGAGCGACGTGCCTCCAATCCGCCGCGCGCGCTGCGGCGCCCGAACCCTGGCAGCTCGACTTCCAGGCCGCGGTGACGCCGGTGATGGAGGAGATCATCGATTTCCATAACATCCTCCTCGTGATCACCACCCTGATCGTCCTGTTTGTGCTCGGCCTCCTCGCTGTCGTCGTCGTCCGGTTCCGGGAAGCCAAGAACCCGATGCCGTCGCGCACCACCCACAACACGGTCATCGAGGTGGTGTGGACGACGATCCCGGTCATCGTCCTCGTCCTGATCGCGGTGCCTTCGTTCCGGCTGCTGAAGCACGAAGACATCGTCCCGCAGGCCGACATGACCATCAAGGCGATCGGCCATCAGTGGTACTGGAGCTACGAATATCCCGACCACGGCGGGTTCAGCTTCGACAGCGTCATGGTGCCCGACGCCGACCTCAAGCCCGGCCAGCTCCGCCTTCTCGAGGTGGACAACCGTATCGTGGTGCCGGTGGACACCACGGTCCGCGTCATCACCACCGCGGTCGACGTGGTGCACTCCTGGGCCGTTCCGGCGTTCGGCGTGAAGATGGATTCGGTGCCGGGGCGGGCGAACGAGACCTGGTTCAAGGTCGCGCGCGAGGGCGTCTATTTCGGCCAATGCTCGGAACTGTGCGGAGTCAACCACGGCTTCATGCCGATCGCCGTCGAGATCGTCTCCAAGGCGAAGTTCGCCGAATGGGTCGAGGCCGCCAAGCGGAAATACGCGGCAACGTCGCCGGAGGGGGCGCCGGCCGCGCCGGCCGCGCTGGCCGCGCGCACCGCGTCGCCCGCGCCGTAGGGATCGAAAAGGTAAGACGATGAGCTCGCACGCCGCCGCCCGCCACGCCGACCATCCCACCGGCTGGCGCCGCTTCGTCTATTCGACGAACCACAAGGACATCGGCACGATGTACCTGGTGTTCGCCGTCGTCGGCGCGCTGATCGGCGGCGCCATGTCGCTCCTGTTCCGCTTGGAGCTCGCCGAGCCCGGTACGCAGTTCTTCGCCGACCACCATTTCTTCAATGTGCTGGTCACCGCGCACGGCCTCATCATGGTGTTCTTCGTCGTCATGCCGGCGCTGATCGGCGGGTTCGGCAACTGGATCGTGCCGTTGATGATCGGATCGCCCGACATGGCGTTCCCGCGCATGAACAACATCAGCTTCTGGCTCTTGGTGCCGAGCTTCCTCCTCCTGTTCCTGTCGCCGTTCGTCGGCGGCGCGGGCACGGGCTGGACGGTCTATCCGCCGCTTTCTTCCGACCTCGGTCATCCCGGACCGGCGGTGGACATGGCGATCTTCAGCCTGCATTTGGCGGGCGCCTCGTCGATCCTGGGCGCGATCAACTTCATCACCACCATCTTCAACATGCGCGCGCCCGGCATGACGCTCCACCGCATGCCGCTGTTCGTGTGGTCGATCCTGGTGACGGCGTTCCTGCTGCTCCTCACGCTGCCGGTGCTCGCGGGCGCGATCACCATGCTGCTCACCGACCGCAATTTCGGCACCGCCTTCTTCAAGGCGGCGGGCGGTGGCGATCCGCTGTTGTTCCAGCACCTGTTCTGGTTCTTCGGCCACCCCGAGGTCTACATCCTGATCCTGCCGGGCTTCGGCATCATCAGCCAGGTGGTCTCGACCTTCTCGAGGAAGCCCGTGTTCGGCTATCTCGGCATGGCCTACGCCATGGTCTCGATCGGCTTCATCGGCTTCATCGTGTGGGCGCACCACATGTTCACGGTCGGACTCGACGTGAACACGAAGCTGTACTTCACCGCGGCGACCATGGTCATCGCGGTGCCGACCGGCATCAAGATCTTCAGCTGGATCGCCACCATGTGGGGCGGCTCGATCAAGTTCGACACGCCGATGCTGTGGGCCACCGGCTTCATCTTCCTGTTCGTCATCGGCGGCGTCACCGGCGTCGTGCTCGCCAACGCGGGCGTCGATACCGCGGTGCACGACACCTACTACGTGGTGGCGCATTTCCACTACGTGCTGTCCTTGGGCGCGATCTTCACCATCTTCGCCGGGTTCTACTACTGGATTCCCAAGATGTGCGGGCGGCGCTATCCCGAGATGCTCGGGCGGCTGCACTTCTGGATCATGTTCGTCGGCGTGAACCTGACCTTCTTCCCGATGCACTTCCTCGGGCTCGCCGGCATGCCGCGGCGCATCCCGGACTATCCGGACGCCTACGCGGGCTGGAACATGGTGGCCTCGATCGGCTCCTACATCTCGGCCGTCGGCGTCGTGCTGTTCCTCTACATCTGCTGGCGCACCTTCACGGCGGGCGCGCGCGTCGCCGAGAACCCGTGGGGCGCGGGCGCGACGACGCTGGAATGGACGCTCTCCTCGCCGCCGCCGTTCCACTCCTACGACGAGCTGCCGCAGATCGGCCCGGCCTCGACCGCGCATTCGCATTAGGGGGACACTGGATTGCCCGACGGATCGGCGCAGTTGACGGCCAGCGCGGCCGGCCCCGCCTCGCAGGGCGCGGCGGTCGCCGACTACGTCGCGCTGTTGAAGCCGCGGGTGATGTCGCTCGTCGTGTTCACCGGCATCGTCGGCATGGCGCTCGCCCCGGGGGCACTCCACCCGGTGATCGCCGCGGTTGCCATCCTGTGCATCGCCTTGGGCGCGGGCGCCGCGGGCGCGATCAACATGTGGTACGAGCGCGACATCGAC
>DASWGT010000097.1:0-14500 GCA_036393575.1 Rhodospirillales bacterium
TGCGAGGCCTGCGGTCCGGTCGGCTACAACCCGCCGGATTTCGTCAAGATCGTCAAAGCCTACGGAATCGAGGCGTTCGAGATCAAGACCAACGCCGACATCGACGCCGTCGTCGACCAGGTGCTAGCCTTCGACGGGCCCGCGGTGTGCGACGTCAACTGCCACGATTATCACACCTACGAGCCGCGCATCTTCGGCTGGTCGACGCCGGTCGAGGACATGTACCCGTATCTGCCGCGCGACGAGTTCCAGGCCAATCTCTGTATCGAGCCCTACGGCGACTGGCAGAACCCGGAAATGCCAGACATCACCCAACCGAACACGGCGTTCGAGTGAAACCCCGGTAGGCGAAAAGTTCCGATGGCAACCTCATCGCCAGATCTTCTTCTGATCAATCCGGGCGGCCGGGCGCGAATCTACCAGGACCTAGGCACCGACCTGACGGCGGTCGAGCCGCCGTTGTGGTGCCGGCTGATTGGCGGATACGTGCGCGATCACGGGTATTCCATCGAGATTCTCGATTCCGAGGCCCTCGATTTGCCGCCGGCGGCGGTCGCCGAGCGCGTGCAAGCAACGAAACCGCGCCTCGTCGCCATGGTCGTGTTTGGCCACCAGCCGTCCGCCTCGACCCAGCAGATGATGGCCGCCGGCGACGCCTGCCGGGCAATCAAGCGGGCGGCCCCCGAGATTCCCGTCGTCATCGTCGGCGGCCACGTCTCGGCGCTGCCTGAGCGCACGCTCGCCGAAGAGGTCGTCGACTTCGCCTGCAAGGGCGAAGGCCCGGTGACCATGGTGCAGCTTTTGGAGGCCCTGAAGGCCGGCGACGCGGCCGATCTCGCCAAGGTGCAGGGCTTGGTATGGTGGCGCGGCGGCAAGACCGTCGTCAATGCGCCGGCGCCGCTGGTCCAGGACCTGTATCGCGATCTCCACGGCGACGTCTGGGATTTGCTGCCGATGGATCGCTACCGTGCCCACAACTGGCAATGCTTCGGAGCGCTCGAGACGCGGGTGCCCTACGCCTCCATCTACACGTCGCTCGGCTGCCCTTACAAATGTGCGTTCTGTTGCATCAACGCGCCGTTTGACGTCAACCGCTATCGGATGCGCAGCCCCGAGGCGGTGGTCGCCGAGATCGACCGCCTGCACAACGAATATGGCGTCAAGACGATCAAGATCATCGACGAGATGTTCGTGCTCAACGAGCGCCACGTCATCGGCATCTGCGATCTGCTGATCGAGCGCGACTACGACCTCAATATCTGGGCCTATGCCCGCGTCGACACGGTAAAGCCGACAATGCTGGACAAGCTGAAGCGCGCCGGCATCCGCTGGCTGGCGCTCGGCATCGAATCCGGCTCCGAGCACGTGCGCGACGGCGCCGAAAAGACGCTCAATGAGGACGACATCGTCGGCATCGTGTGCGCGATCCAGAAGGCCGGCATCCACGTCGCCGGCAATTTCATCTTCGGGCTTCCCGACGACAGCCGCGAAACCATGCAGCAGACACTCGACCTGGCACGCGAGCTTAACTGCGAATACGCCAATTTCTATTCGGCGATGGCCTACCCCGGCTCGGCCCTATACACGATGGCGGTGGCCAAGGGCCTGCCGTTGCCCGAGCGGTGGTCGGGATATTCCCAGCACAGCTACGATTGCCGGCCGCTGCCCACCGACCACCTGACGGCGGCTGAGGTGCTGAAATTCCGCGACGACGCCTTCCACGTCTATTTTTCGAGTCCCCGCTACCTCGACATGATCGACCGCACCTTCGGCGCCGATACCCGCGTCCACATCGAGGACATGGCGGGCCGCCGCCTGAAACGGCGCCTTCTGGAAGATCTGGACGCGGCGGAATGATCGGCGGTCGTTCCCGAGCTGCCGCGGCGTAGGCCATGATCATCAGCCGCACCCCCTTCCGCGTGTCGCTGTTCGGTGGTGGCACCGATTATCCGAAATGGTATCTGCAGCACGGCGGAGCGGCGCTCGGCTTCGCCATCAACAAGTACTGCTACATCTCGATCCGGCCGTTGCCGCCGTTCTTCGAGTACCGCCATCGGATCGTCTACTCAAAAGTCGAGAACGTCAACGAAATCAGTGATATACAACATCCCGCGGTGCGCGGCGTTCTGATGGACAAGGGCATCGACATCGGCGTCGAAATCCACCACGACGGCGATCTGCCGGCACGCTCGGGGCTGGGGTCGAGCTCGTCGTTCACGGTCGGCCTGTTGAACGCGCTGGCGGCTCTGAAGGGGCAGATGATCGACAAGAAGCCGCTGGCCCGGGAAGCCATCCGCATCGAGCAGCAGGTGATCAAGGAGCACGTCGGCTCCCAGGACCAGGTGTGGGCGGCGTACGGTGGCCTCAATCGCATCGATTTTCTGAAGAACGGCGAGTTCGACGTGCAGCCGGCGATCATCGCGCCAGACCGACGCGAGCGGCTTCTCGGCAGCCTGCAACTTTACTTCACCGGGTTTTCCCGGTTCGCCTCGGAGATCGCCAAGAAGCAAATCGACAACATCGACAAACGCCAGAAGCACCTGACGGCCATGAAGGCCGCGGTCGACGAGGCGCTGGCCGTGCTGCAGTCGAAAAACCGTCAGCTGAGGGAGATCGGCGAGCTGTTGCACGAATCCTGGCGGCTGAAGCGCGAGCTGGCCGACAACGTGACGACGCCCGAGATTGACGACATCTACGACGCCGCGCGCGCTGCCGGCGCCGTCGGCGGCAAGCTTCTCGGAGCCGGCGGCGGCGGGTTCATGGTGTTGTTCGTGGAGCCGGACGAGCAGCCGGCGGTCAACGAGCGGCTGAAGAAGCTGGTGCGCGTCGGCTTCGGCGTCGACGAGGTCGGCTCCAAGATCGTGGTCTACGAGCCGGCGGGCCTGGAAAACCGCTGATTCCGGCGTGCGCCGGCGTGCCGTCGCTTGACAGGGTTTTGGCAACGGGGTTACTCCCCTTGCGGCACACGGGGCGGCAATCCTGCGCCGGCGTTGAAGGGGGACTTCGATGGCGGAACGGAAAAAGGCATCGTCGGCGGTAAAACGGTCCGCCCCCGGCGACGGCCTGGTATCCGTGGTGCTGTCGTTCCGCAACGAGGCGGAAGTACTGCCGGAGTTGATCCGCCGGCTCGACGCCGTGCTGAGCAAGGATCTGGACGATTACGAGCTGGTCTTCGTCAACGACGATTCCACCGACGGTTCGCTCGAAGTGCTGATCGCGGCCCGGGTCGACAACCGGCGGATCAAGATCGTCAACATGTCCCGCCGTTTCGGCCAGCCCGAATGCCTGATGGCAGGCATCGCCCACGCCAAGGGTGACGCCGTCGTCTACATGGACGCCGACCTCCAGGACCCGCCCGAGGTGATTCCGGAGATGCTGGCTAAGTGGCGCGACGGCGCCGAGGTGGTCTATACGGTGCGTACCCGGCGGGAGGGCGAAAATCCGTTGAAGATGTGGCTGACCCGCTTGGCCTATCGGGCGATCAATGTTTCATCGGAGATCGACATGCCGGTCAATGCCGGCGACTTCCGCCTGCTCAGCCGGATGGCATGCGGAAAACTGTTGGCACTGGGGGAATCTGATCCTTATGCCCGTGGCCTGGTGCCGTGGATCGGCTACCGGCAGGAGCCGGTGCGCTATGAACGCGCCGCCCGGGTCGCCGGGAAAGCCCACTTTTCGCTGTTCAACAGCCTGACGCCGTACAAAACCTTCATCTCCGGCTTCACGTCGTTTTCCATGGCGCCGATCTTCCTGATCTTCCTGATCGGCGGCGGCGTCGCTTTGGTTTCGCTGGTCGGTCTGGCGTTGGCCCTGGTCGTCGCGGCGGTGTCCGCCGCCTGGATCCTGTTCCTGCTGTTCCTGTGGGGATCGTTGTTGTGCGCGCTCGGCTGCATCGGCATCTACGTCGGGCGCACCTACAAAGACGTGCGCGGACGTCCCCGCTACATCGTCAAGGACAAGATCGGCTTCGACGACTAAGCGCGTTCAGTTCGAATACATGTCGCGGTCGCGGTGGTAGGCGGCGGCGAAGTCGTCGAGCATCCGCGCCGCCTTGGCGTCGAAGTCGGCGCGCTGCGCCAAGGCCCGGGTGACGAAGGTGGCGAACGTCACCGCCTCGCCCTTGCCGCGCAGATGAAATGCCCCGGCGAAGTCGTCGAGGTCCTCGTGGATCTGCTTTCGCGCCATGACGTTGAGCTGTGTTTTCACGTAGCGGTGCTTGTTGCGCCATTTCTTCTGGGCGGCATTGGTGGCCATCGGAAATCTCCTTCCGGCCGTGGCAAATCTACTAGTAGAGTTAATCTACTAGTAGAATAGTCTTTGGTCAATCGCGGATTTTGCGCGTCCGCCGCCTTGGGACCATGGGGGCTACTGCAGGCGCTGGCGGAAACGCTCCCAATGGGCCGGGTCGAGACGCACCTTCAAATGGATGGCATCAGGCGCGTCCTCGCGCTCGACCACCTCGCCGTGGTCGTAGAGCCATGCCACCGCAGCGCCGTCCGAGTGCTTCAGCGACACCTCGATCAGGCGGTCGCCGCGGGTGACTCGCTCGTCGATGACTTGAATTAGTCGCCCGCAACCTTCGCCAGTCACCGCCGACAGCGGCACCACTGGGGTGTTGCTGCGCGCCGCCCGATTGACGATGACCTGTTTCTCGGCGGCCGGCAACAGGTCGATCTTGTTCAGCGCCTCGATCAGCGATTCCTCGATCGCGCCGCCGAGGCCGATGTCGCGCAGCACCGACAACACGTCGCTCTTCTGCGCCGCCTGATCCGGATGCGCCGCGTCGCGGACGTGGACGATCAGGTCGGCCTCGACCACCTCCTCGAGGGTGGCATGGAAGGCGTTGACCAGCTCGTGCGGCAGCCGGGATAAGAACCCGACCGTGTCGGAGAGGATGGCCGTCCGCCCGGACGGCAGGTCCAGCGCCCGCATCGTCGGATCAAGCGTCGCGAACAACTGGTCCTCGACGTGGACGTTGGCGCGGGTCAACCGGTTGAACAGCGTCGACTTGCCGGTGTTGGTGTAGCCGACCAGCGCCACCACCGGATACGGCACCCGTCGGCGGGCCTGGCGGTGGAGCTGGCGGGTGCGCTTGACGTCGCCGAGCTCGCGCTTGACGCGGGTGATGCGCTCGCCGATCTGGCGGCGGTCGGATTCGATCTGGGTCTCGCCGGGACCGCCGAGCGCCCGGGTGCCACCGCGCTGCCGTTCGAGATGGGTCCAGGTGCGGACCAAGCGGCTCTTCTGGTAGGTCAGCGACGCCAGTTCTACCTGCAGTCGGCCCTCCCGGGTGCGGGCGCGGGCGGCGAATATCTCGATGATAAGGCCGGTGCGGTCGACCACCTTGCACTTCCAGGCCCGTTCCAAGTTGCGCTGCTGGACCGGCGTCAACGCGGCGTCGACGACGGCGACGGCGACCTTGGGCCGGCCGTTACCGTCGCCGGCGATCACCCAGCCCAGGCGCTCGACGACGCCGGAGCCGAGCAAGGTCGACGGGCGGCGGCGTTCCAGCGCCACCATTTCGGTGTGGACCACGTCGAGGTCGATGGCGCGGGCAAGGCCCACCGCCTCGGCCAGCAGCAAATCTTCGCGGGAGCCGAGCGAAGCCAACTTCAGGCGCGGATGGACCACCAGGCAGGTGATCCCGGTCCCCTCAGCGGCGGGAAATCCCTGGCCAGGTTCCCGGGTTCCCGTCAATCGAGCCGGCGGTTACGCTGGCTGGGCAGCGTCCGCCTCCTTTTCCGGCTCGAACAACTGGATCGGCACCGACGGCATGACCGTGGATATGGCGTGCTTGTAGACCAGTTGCGTATGACCGTCCCGCCGCAGCAGCACGGAGAAATTGTCGAACCAAGTCACGATTCCCTGAAGCTTCACGCCGTTGACGAGAAAAATCGTCACCGGCGTCTTCTGCTTCCGGATATGGTTCAGAAAAACGTCCTGCACGTTTTGAGATTTTTCGGACGACATAGATGCCACCCCCCGTTTTTTCTTGAACCCGGCGGATCAGGGGAATGACCGCGGGTTTCTCCCTGTCTTCGACGTTTTACGGCCCCCCTCTATCCCCAAGTGGCGCCCTCCGGGGAGGCTCGATTTACGCGAAAAACAGCTTACAGGTTCTTGACATACTTGGAAAGTGCGTCGCATCCGCCGAAATGACCGGCCGGCGGATGGGCGTCGAACTCGCCGTGACCGGGTGCCGCGGCGCGGATCAGCACTGCCGTGCAGCCGGCGTTATGGGCGCATTCGAGATCGATGTCGGCGTCGCCGGCTATCCACACCGCCGGTCCCGGCGTTACGCCGCTGCCTTTCAGTGCCAGCCTGACCGGCTCGGGCGCCGGCTTGTCGCGTTCGGCGTCGAGGGCGCCGACCAAGGCCCCGAAATAGCGGTCCCAGCCGAGGTGGCGGGCCTCGACGCGCAGGAAGTCGCCCTTTTTGTTGCTGACGACGCCGAGGTAGACCCCGGTCGCGGCGATCGCGTCCAGCATGGCGGCGGCGCCCGGCAACGGCTTCAGGTTGCGGGCATGGATTTCGCCATAGCGCCGGTAAAAGACCTCGCCGGCGTTCTGCCAGTCGTTGCCGAACAGCGCCGGGAAGCTGTCGCGCATGGACTTGCGCACGCGCCGGCGAGTCTCGGCGAGCGTCCACGGCGTCCGTCCGAACGCCGCCAAGGTGGTATTCAGCGCGTCGTGGATGGTCGGCCAGCTGTCGACCAGGGTATTGTCCCAATCGAACAGGATGGCGTTCGGTCTGGCGAGCGCTTTCACCGGGGGAATTGCCGCCGCCACGCCTCAGTTCCAGGGTCCCGGATTACGGGGACCGCCCGCCCCTTCGATGAAATCGACGTAGAGATCCAGGATGCGGCTGGTCAGCTCGCCGACGTGGCCGTTGCCGACGGACCTGCCGTCGATGCTGGTCACCGCCTTGACATGCGAGGTCGAGCTGGTAACGAAGGCCTCCCTGGCCTGCTTGGCTTCCGCCACCGAGAACGGCCGCTCCTTGAAGCCGACGCCGGCCTCGGCGGCCGCCTCCAGCACCGCCAGCCGGGTGATGCCGTTGAGGATCGAATAGCCGGCGTTGCGGGTGACCAACTCGCTCTTCTTGGTGACGATCCAGGCGTTCGACGACGTGCCTTCGGTGACCATTCCGTCGTCGTCGACCATCCACGCCTCGTAGGCGCCGGCTTCCCGAGCCTGCTGCTTGCCCAGCACGTTGGGCAGCAACGATGTGGACTTGATGTCGCGGCGTTTCCAGCGGATGTCGGGAATGGTGATGACGCCGGCGCCCTGGCGCAGCGCCCGCTTGTCGAGCGGCGGCGATGAGCGCGCCGTCACCACCAGCGCGCTGTCGACGTTCTTCGGGAACGCGTGGTCGCGGCGGGCGACGCCGCGGGTGATCTGCAGGTACACCAGCCCGTTTTCGACCCGGTTTCGCCGCGCCACCTCGCGCACCACCACCGCCAGCGCGCACGGCGACATCGGCCACGCGATGCGAAGCGCGCCGAGCGAATGGTCGAGCCGCGCCATGTGGCCCTTCTCGCCGATTAGGCGCCCGCGATGCACCGCGAACACTTCGTAGACGCCGTCGGCGAACTGGTAGCCCCGGTCCTCGATGTGGACGCGCGCCTGGCGATGCGGCACGTAGCGGCCGTTGACGTAGGCAATTCTCGACATCGGATGCGGTTCTCCCGGCAGGTTCTCAGAAATATTCAAGCTGAACGGCGAACATCTTCTCGACCTGGCGGATCACCTCTTCGGCGGCGAACAGCACCACGCGGTCTTTTGCCTGCACCACCGTGGAGCCGCGGGGGCAGATCATCTTGCCGTCGCGGACGATCGCCCCCAAAACCACGCCCTCCGGCAGCTCGACCTCCTTCAAGGGCGTGCCGACCAACTCGGAGGTCTGCAGCGCCTCGGCCTCGATCAGTTCGCCGAACCCTTCGCGAAGCGTGTGCACCGAATGGATGCGGCCGCGGCGGACGTGCTGGAGAATGGACGAAACCGTGATGTTGCGCGGGCTGACGACGACGTCGATGCCGAGCGAGCCGATCAGCGGCTCATAGGTGCTCTTGTTGATCAGCGTGATCGCGCGCTGGCAGCCGTAGCGCTTGGCCAGCAGCGACGACAGGATATTGGTCTCGTCGTCGTTGGTGACGGCGACCACGGTCTCGGTGTTGGCGACGTTGGCCTCGGCCAGAATCTCGGAGTCCAGCACGTCGCCGCAGATGACCATGGTGTTCTCCAGCAGCCCCGAGATCTTGTCGGCGCGCTCCTTGCGGCCTTCAATGATCTTCGCCTTCACCCAGCTGTGCTCGCGCTCGACCTCCTGGGCCAGGAACAGGCCAATATTGCCGCCGCCAAAGATCAGGAGCCTCCGGGCCTCCGGCTCTTCGTGACCGAACGCCGCCATCGCCCGGCGTACCTGCTCGCTGTCGACGACGAAATAGACCTCGTCGCCGGGCACCATGAAGTCTTCAGCGGTCGGCACCATCGGCTTGGCGCCGCGCATGATGCCGACGATGACGATGTTGAGATCGGGGAACAGCTGCGTCAACTGGCGCAGCGGCGTGTTGATCAGCGGACACGTCTCCTCGCATTTGACGCCGATCAGCTTCACCCGGCCGTCGACCAGGGGGATCATCTCGAAGGCGCCCGGCACCTCGAGCCGCCGGGTGACGGCGCGGGCGACCTCGATTTCCGGGGAGATGATCACGTCGATCGGCAGGTGGTCGCGGGTGAACAGGTTGGCGTAGATGGGCTGCAGGTAGCTCTGCTGGCGGATGCGCGCGATCTTGGTCGGCACGTCGAACAGCGAATGCGCCACCTGGCAGGCCACCATGTTGACCTCGTCGGCGTAGGTGACGGCGATGATGATGTCGGCATCGGCGATGCCGGCCTGTTCGAGCACGTCCGGGTTCGAGGCGTGGCCGACGATTCCCTGGGCGTCCAGGGTGTCGCTGATGCGGCGAATCAGCTCCGGCTCCTGGTCGATCACCGTGACGTCGTTGTTCTCCATCGCTAGGTGGCGGGCGATGTTGAAGCCGACCTGACCGGCGCCGCAGACGATGACTTTCATGGCATTCGAGCCCTTGTTGTTAGCGAAAACCCGTCCGGGCCGGCCGCAGCGCCGGTCCGGGCGCGGCGCTCATCAGCCGCCGGCATTTTGCTGCCGATCGTCGTCGCGCACGCCGAGCGACTTCAGCTTCCGGTGAAGCGCGGAACGTTCCATGCCGATGAACTCGGCGGTCCGTGAGATGTTGCCGCCGAAACGGGTCACCTGGGCCAGCAGGTATTCGCGCTCGAACACCTCGCGCGCGTCTCGCAGCGGCAAACCCATGATCTCGACGTTGCGATCCAGGTTGCGCACCGGCGGCGCGTTGCCCTGGATTTCCGGCGGCAGCATGCCGGCTCCTATGGGCTGGCTGTGGTCTTCGGGCGCCATGATCAGCAGCCGTTCGATAGCGTTGCGCAGTTCGCGAACGTTGCCGGGCCAGCCGTAGGCCTGCAACAGCACGAGCGCATCGGCGCTGATTTCTCGTTGCGGCTGCCCCGAGACGGCGGAGGTGCGCTCCATGAAATGGCGGGCCAGCAGCGGAATGTCCTCGGGCCGCGCCCTGAGCGGCGGGATTTCGATCGGTACCACGTTGAGGCGGTAGAACAGGTCTTGGCGGAAACGACCGGCGGCGATCTCGGCCGCGAGATCGGCGGTCGAGGCGGCGATCACCCGGACGTCGACCTCGACCGGGACAGAGCCGCCGACACGCTTGAATATCTGCTCCTGCAGCACGCGGACGATCTTGCCCTGGGTCTCGAGCGGCATGTCGCCGACCCCGTCCAGAAACAGCGTGCCGTTGTGGGCGGCCTCGAAGGTACCGACCTTCATCGGCGCGGCGCCGTCGCCGGCGTTTTCCGCTCCGAACAGTTCGACCTCCATCCGTTCCGGCAGCATGGTGGCGCAGTTGACGACCACGAACGACCCTTTGGCGCGGCGCGACTGGGTGTGCAGCATGCGGGCCGCTACCTCCTTGCCGGAGCCGGCCGGGCCGCTAATCAGCACCCGGCTGTTGGTCGGCGCCACCCGCATGATGGCGCGCTTGACCCCGCGGATCGCCGGCGAGTCGCCGATCAGCTCACTGACGGTCCCGGCGCGCATCCGCAACTCCTCGTTCTCGCGGCGCAACTGGTCGATCTCGATGGCGCGCTCCACTAGCCGCAGCAGGCGATCGGCCTTGAACGGCTTCTCGATGAAGTCGTAGGCGCCGTCCTTGATGGCGGCGACGGCGGTCTCAACGGTGCCGTGGCCGCTCATCATCAGCACCGGGATGGTCGGGTGCTCCTTCCTCAGCACCTTGAGGATGCCGAGGCCGTCGAGGTCGCTGCCCTGTAGCCAGATGTCGAGCAATACCAGGCTCGGCCGCCGGCTTTCGACGGCGGCGAGCGCCTGGGCGCTGGTCGCGGCTTCCCGAGTCTGGTAGCCCTCGTCCTGGAGGATTCCGGACGTCAGCACCCGGATGTCGGTCTCGTCGTCAACGATCAGTATGTCGCGCGCCATCATGGTCCCGGGGCCATCAGGAGCCGTGGGCCAGCAGGCTGGTGGCGACCTTCATCGGATCGACGTCCGCATCGGCGCCCGGCGCATCCTGAAGATTCCGTTCGGGCGGGCGGAAGACCAACGTCACCCTGGCGCCGCCGCCATCGCGATCCTCGAGTAGCAAAAGGCCGTTGTGGTCTTCCATGATCTTCTTGACGATGGCGAGGCCGAGCCCGGTGCCCTTGGTACGCGTCGTCACGTAGGGTTCGGTGAGCTGCTCGCGGTTTAGCTTGGGCAGGCCGCGCCCATTATCCTCGACAACCACCCGCACGACACGGTTTTCCTCGGCGACGGCGCCGTCGTGGCTGATCTCAACGATGACGTGGATGGCGCCGCCGGGCGCCGAAGCGCCTTCCTCCGCCTGTCTGGCGATGATCGCTTCCGCGGCGTTCTTCAGCAGGTTGGTCAGCGCCCGCGACACCTGGCGGTGGTCGCAGTAGAGGCGGACGTCTTGCTTCGGCATGGCGATGTCGTAGACGATGTCCGGATGGCGGTTGGTTTCCAGCATCACCGTGCCGCGGCAGATTTCCGAAAGGTTCTCGTTCCTCAGAACCAATTGCGGCATGCGTGCGAACGACGAGAATTCGTCGACCATGCGGTGCAGGTCCTCGACCTGGCGGACGATGGTCTCAGTGCAGCTCGAAAACGTCTCCGGATCGGTCTTGATCTCCTTCAAGTACTTGCGCTTCAGGCGCTCGGCCGACAACTGGATCGGCGTCAGCGGATTCTTGATCTCGTGGGCGATACGGCGGGCGACGTCTGCCCATGCCGCCTTGCGCTGGGCCGACAGAAGCTCGGACACATCGTCGAAGGTGACCACGTAGCCGAAAACGTCGCCGCTCAGCCGTTCCGCGGCGATGCTGACCTTGAGGGTGCGGAACCGGCCGTCGCGGGCGACCTTGAGTTCCGCATGCTGCAGGCGATCGGGTCGGCTGATCGCCTGCGTCAGCAGCTCCGCCATTTCGGGCACCACGTCGGCGAGTGGCTTGCCGACGCCGCTTTCCAAATTGGTCGCCAGCAACTCGGACGCCGAGCGATTGGACAGATGCACTCGGCCATCCTTGTCGAGGCCGATGACGCCGGCCGAAACGCCGGTGAGCACGGTTTCCGTGAACCGCCGCCGTTCATCGAGCTCGCGGTTGGCGTCGATCAGGCCTTCCTGGGTGCTTTTCAGCTCGCCGGTCATGTTGTTGAAGGCACGACTGAGCGCGCCGATCTCATCGACGCTGTCAGTGGTGTCGACGCGCACGCTCAAGTCGCCCTGACTGACCCGCTCGGCGGCGGAGATCAGCGAACTGATCGGCTTCGCCAACTGCGTCGACACAGTCAGCCCGATCCAGATTGCCGCCAACAGCAGCAGCAGCGCGACGACCACGAAGATCATCACGAAGCTGATCTGAATGCCGCTACGCTGCTGCTCCATCGTCTGGTAGCGGCCGACGGCGTCCTCAATGCGCTTGATGTGGGCGATGACCTTCGGGTCCACGAAGCGCTCGATTACCAAGTACGCGTCGACGATATTAGCGAGCTTAATCAACACCCGAATGCGCTCGTCGGTTCTGCTCCCCAGGATCGCGATCTCACCGCGGTTGACCCGTTCGAAGTCAGCGGAGGAAATTCCATCGGCCCGCACCGAGAAACTGAATTCCGAGCGTGCCAACACCCGGCCGCTGCCATCAATGACCAAGGCCTCCGACAGCGCCCTGAGCGCGGCGTGGTTGGACAGGATCTGGCCGATCCGCCGGGGGTCGGTAATCGGCGACGCATTGAAATTGATGTCGTTGGTGATGACTAAGGCGTCGGCGACGATGTTCTTGCGGTGCTCGTCAAGGTAGGCGTGCGAAACGGTGAGCGATTGGTTGATCGCGGTGCTGATGCGGTCGCTGAACCAAACCTGCAGCCCGTAGTTGATGAACAACGCTGAGAACACGGCGACCAGGATCGCCGGCGTCACCGCCATCAGGCTGAACCACAGCACCAGCCGGGCGTGCAGCCGGGCGCCGGCCAGGCCGCTGCGCCGCTCCATCCACAGCCCGACCAGGCGCATGGCGACGACCGTGCCGAGCAGCAGCAGCACGCAGAGATTGATCAGCAGCAGGACGAGGATGGTGAACGGCTCGGGGCGGATGTCGAACGCGCCCGACATCGTCAGATAGGTGGCCAGGCCCGAGAGCACCGCCGCGACCAGGAGGAAGATCGCGAGCTTGCGCTCCAGGCCCAGCTTCCGGACCCAGCGGGCGATCCCGCCGGGAACCGCCTCCCGCCGGGTCAGATCGACATTCATGGCCAGCTCTGGTACCCGCCGTCGCGGCAGGGTGATTCAGTCATGGGGCACCGCCGATGCGCATCGGCGGACGCCTCCCGACTCCGGGGGCTCCGGCCGCCGCGGCTCACTTTAGGCCGCGCACCACGGGGATGTCCAACTCGCGGATTTTCTTGCGCAATGTGTTCCTGTTGAGGCCGAGCAGCCGGGCCGCGCGGAGCTGGTTGCCGCGGGTCGCCTCGAGGCTCAGCAGGATCAGCGGCCGCTCGACCTCGCGCATCACCCGGTCGTAGAGGCCGGCCGGCGGCAGCCCGCCCTTGTGGGCGTCGAAATAGTCCTTGAGCTGGCGGGCGGCGGCGGCACCCAGGGATTCGCCGGCCTGCGGCTGCGCCGGCGACGGGGTCTGGCCGTCGGCGAGCTCCGCCTCGATCACCTCGACGCCGATCACGTCCTCGCTATAGAGCACGGCGAGGCGGCGCACCAGGTTCTCCAGCTCGCGCACGTTGCCGGGCCAGGCATGGGCCTTCAGGCGGTCCATCGCCGCGCCCTGGAGGGTCTTCTCCGGCAGGCCCTCGGCGCGCCCTTCGGTGAGGAAGTGGCGCACCAGGTCGGGGATGTCCTCGGGCCGCTCGCGCAGCGGCGGCAGGCGCACCGGCACCACGTTCAGCCGATAGAACAGATCCTCGCGGAACAGGCCCTGGCGGACCAGCTGGCGCAGGTCGCGATGGGTGGCGGCGACGATGCGCGCGTCGGCGCGGATCGGCGTACGGCCGCCGACCCGGGTGTACTCGCCCTCCTGCAGGACGCGCAGCAGGCGCGTCTGCGCCTCGAGCGGCATGTCGCCGATCTCGTCGAGGAACAAGGTGCCGCCGGCGGCCTGCTCGAAGCGGCCGCTGCTGCGGGTCAGCGCGCCGGTGAACGAGCCCTTCTCGTGGCCGAACAGCTCGCTCTCGATCAGCTCGCGCGGGATCGCCGCCATGTTGACCGCGATGAACGGCCCGCCCCGGCGCTTGCCGTAGTCGTGCATGGCGCGCGCCACCAGCTCCTTGCCGGTGCCGGATTCGCCGTTGATCATGATCGTGAGATCGGTGCCCATCAGGCGCGCGATCGCCCGGTAGATCTCCTGCATCGGCGGCGAGCGGCCGATGATCGGCAGCTGCTCCTCGAACCGGCCCTGGTCCTCGGGCTCGATCCGCGGCGCCCGCGGCAAAGCGAGCGCGCGCTTGACCAGCGTCACCAGATGGCCGAGATCGAACGGCTTGGGCAGATAGTCGAAGGCGCCGCGCTCGGTCGCCCGGACCGCGGTCAGCAGCGTGTTCTGGGCGCTCATCACGATGATCGGCAGGCCGGGCCGGCGCTGCTTGATCCGCGGCAGAAGATCGAGCGTGTTCTCGTCCGGCAGCACGACGTCGACGATCGCGACGTCGCCGGTGCCGTCCTCGATCCAGCGCCAGAGCGTGGCCGCGGTCGCGGTCGCCTGGACGCGATAGCCCTGGCGCGAGAGCGCGCGCGAGATCACGGTCCGGATGCCGCCGTCGTCGTCGGCCAGAATCACGGTCGGCTCGGCCATGCCAGCTCCTATCGCCCAACCGGCCCGTTGCTGGTCCGCCAGGCCGGCAGCCGGACCCGGAACAGGGCGCCGCGCGC
>DASWGT010000098.1:0-1719 GCA_036393575.1 Rhodospirillales bacterium
CCTCATGCTGTTTCGCGGCACGCACGTCTTGCGCACGTACCGCATTGCCCTTGGCCGCAGCCCGCAAGGCGCCAAGGTGGCGGCAGGCGACGGGCGTACGCCCGAGGGTCGTTATCTCCTCGACTGGCGCAACCCGCACAGTCGCTTTCACCGCTCGATCCATGTCTCCTACCCCAATGATGCCGACCGGGCGCGGGCCCGCCGCCTCGGCCTCTCGCCCGGTGGCGATATCATGATCCACGGCCTGCCCGCGCGTCTGGACGGGATCGGCGGCGATCATGCGCGTTGGGACTGGACCGAGGGCTGCGTCGCCGTCAACAACGCCGAAATGGACGAAATCTGGAGCCTGGTCGCCGACGGGACCGTGATCGACATCCGTCCATAAGCATAGTTGGCACGGTTCACCAAACCGTTTCCCTTTGATCGAGATCAACGCCGGCGGCTTCTCACAACACTACACTTGACCGCGAAACTGGGGCAGCAGGACGTGAAGCCACCCGGGATGCGCTAGGTATGCGGCGCCGCACATTTGGAGGATGACATGTTACACATGCCAAAGGTCGTCATCGCGTCGGTTTTTTTCCCTGCATTGCTGCTGACGGCGGGCTGCACCACGCGCGAAGATATGGATACACTGCGCAGCGAGGTGAACGCCTTGCGTACGGAGATCTCCAGCATCAAGAGCGCTTCCATGGAATCGGCGGCCAGCGCCAAGCAAGCCGCGGAAGCCGCTCAGCAGGCTGCGGCGGCCGCGCAAAGCGCCGCTGCCGAGGCGAAGGCGGCCAGCGACAAGGCCGACAAGATCTATCGTCAATCGCTGCGCAAGTAGCGCGGGCGGCCGAAGTCGCTGCCGTCGGCCGCGGCGGCCGGGGGTGTCGGTCCGACACGCACCGGCACGCCGCGGCGTTCCTCGGCGATTCGCCGAATGAGCGGCCAATCCAGCCGGCCGGCCGCGGCCCCGGCGGCGCGCTGAACGCGCCAGTCCAGATCCGTTGCCGGGTCCGGTTTCACGACCTCGCCCGCTTCGATGGCATCGGCCTGCACCTGGGTGGGATGCACCTCGACGTAGAGGGCGCCGTCCGACCAGCCGACCTTCACCGGCTGATCGACGACCGTCACCGGCGTGCCCACCGCCACGCGCGGGAACAGCCAGGCGATATCCTCGGGATACAGCCGGATGCAGCCGTGGCTGACCCGACGGCCGACCCCGTCCGGCGTGTTGGTGCCGTGCAGCAGGTAGCCGGGCCAGCCGAGGTCGAGGGCAAAGGCGCCCAGTGGATTGTTGGGACCGGGCGGAATTTGCGCCGGGAGGTATGGCCGCTCGGCGCGGATCGATGGCGGCGGCGTCCACGTCGGCCGTTCCCGCTTGCCGACCACGCGGGTCTGTCCCACCGGCGTCTCCCAGCCCTCGCCGCCGATGCCGATGGGGAAAGTGACCGCCGGCCCGGCCGGGTCGAAATAATACAGCCGCAGCTCGGCCAGATTGATGACGATGCCTTGCCGCGGCGCCTCCGGTAGGAGATGCGCCGTCGGCAGCACGAGCTGAGTCCCGGCGGCGGGCGCCCAGGTATCGGCCTTCGGGTTGGCGGCGCGCAACTCGACAAAACCCAGATCGTAGCGGCGCGCCAGATCGACCAGCGTGTCGCCGGCGGCGACGGTGTGCTGGCCCAGAACGCCAAGAATGTCGCCGGTCAATTCGCTCGTGCCGGCGGATCGCGG
>DASWGT010000099.1:0-1644 GCA_036393575.1 Rhodospirillales bacterium
GGCATCGGCATCCCGGCCGGCGGCGGACCGCCGACCTCGCCGGCCCCCGGATCGGCCCGCCCGGTGTAGACGGCCACAGGATCCATCAAGACGAAACGCGGAACCAGCGGCGAAGCCGCGCCGAGCCTTGCCAGCACCGGATCGACCGTCCCGTCGTCTTCCTGCTGGGCCCTCTTGCCGCAAACCTGCTCGCGGAGATTGGCCGGCGCCCCACGCGCCGGCCCGGCGCGGAACGCGGCAAGCTTTGGCTTGGTTGGTCCGGACCACATTGCAAAACCCTGGTTGAGCAGACGCGCCGCCGCCTCGGTGCGCTGGTCGGACGATGTCGCTCCGAGAACGATGGCGATCAGGTGGCGGCCGTTGCGCTCGGCACTCGCCGCCACGTTGAAGCCCGACGCGCAGATGAAGCCGGTCTTCAGGCCGGTGGTGCCACGGAAGTGTTCGAGCAGCTTGTTGGGCGAGCGCAGGATCTTGTTGCCCGCCTTGATCGCCGGAATCCCGAAATACGCGCGATACTCGGGGAACTCCAGCCACACAGCCTGCGCCAGAACAGCGAGATCGCGGGCCGTCGTTACCTGCCCGTCGTCGGGCAGGCCGTGCGGATTGTTGAAATGCGTGGACGCCATGCCGAGACGCGCCGCCTCGGCGTTCATCATCGACAGGAAATCCGGCTCGCTTCCGCCGACCGTCTCGGCAACCGCCACCGCGATATCGTTCGCCGACTTGACGAGCATCATTTTGAGCGCGTTGTCGACGTTGAGGATGGTGCCGACCTTGAAGCCCATCTTTGAGGGCGGCTGGTTCAGGGCGTTCTGCGATATCTTCACCGCCGAGGTGAGCGTCAGGCGCCCGGCTCTCAGCGCCTGGAACGTCACGTAGGCGGTCATCAGCTTGGTGACGGAAGCCGGAAACCAGGGCCGATCGGCCTGGCTGTGCAGCAACACCGCGCCATTGTCCGCGTCGATGACGATGTAAGCTGGCTCCTGCGCGGCCATCGCCGGGGCACCGGCGAGTAAAACAGCGGCGGCGAGAAGAGCGAGGTGGCGGCGCATCGCGACCCTTAGTAACGGCTTCGACCGGCCTTGGCAAAGCATCGAATTGTGTTCGCTGGCGCTTTCGGCGGCATCTGCGAAAATAGGCGGCAACACGGCCGGAACGGCACGGCGCCCGGCCGCCGGAGGCCCCGATCTGGCGTCAACCTTGCATCGCCGGGCCGGGCCGAAGATTGTGTTCACGATGACATTTGCCCTGACCGCAGATTTCCCGTACCCCGCCCACGTTCTCCCGACGCAAATGGAGCGCGTCCGCGGTTCGGCCCGGGTCTCGGTACGCTCGGCCGCCGGTGTCACGCGCCTTGCCGAAAACTATCAGGCCGGGTCGGCGAAGGTCCGCTTTCCCCGTGTCCGGGGCGGCCTGCCGCTGGAGGCGGTACTCCTCAACACCGCCGGCGGGCTGACCGGCGGCGATTGCCTCGACTATTCGGTCACGATCGAAGACGGCGCGCACGGCATCGCGACGACCCAGGCCGCCGAACGCGTCTACCGGAGCGCCTCCGGCGCTGCCCGGATCGATACGCGTCTCGTCGCCGCCGCCGACGCCACTCTCGACTGGCTGCCCCAGGAGACGATCCTCTTCGATCGATCC
>DASWGT010000100.1:0-11292 GCA_036393575.1 Rhodospirillales bacterium
GCGCGCATAGGCGTCGCGTGATTCATAGACCGCCGGCGTGCCGGCCGAGCCGGGAATGGCGAGGCCGATGGCCTCGGACACGCAGGCCATGGTGTTGGCGGTGAATTGACCGCCGCACGAGCCGCCGGACGGGCAGGCGACACATTCCAGCTCGTGCAGCGTCGCGTCGTCCATGTTGCCGGCATTGTGCTGGCCGACCGCCTCGTATACGTCGACCACGGTAACGTCGCGGCCGCGGAAGCGGCCGGGCAAGATGGTGCCGCCGTACATGAACACCGACGGCACGTTCAGGCGCACCATCGCCATCATCAGGCCTGGCAGCGACTTGTCGCAGCCGGCAATGCCGACCATGGCGTCGTAACAGTGGCCGCGCATGGTGAGCTCGGCGGAATCGGCGATGAGATCACGGCTGACCAGCGACGATTTCATGCCCTGATGCCCCATGGCGATGCCGTCGGTGACGGTGATGGTGGTGAATTCGCGCGGCGTGCCGCCGGCGGCATCGACGCCTTCCTTGGCCACCGCGGATTGGCGGCGCAGCGTGATGTTGCAGGGCGCGGTCTCGTTCCAGCAGGTGACGACGCCGACCAACGGCCGGTGGATTTCCTCTTCCGTAAGCCCCATGGCGTACAGGAATGACCGATGGGGCGCGCGCGCCGGCCCCTCGGTGACGTGCCGGCTGGGAAGTCTAGCCTTGTCGAAAACCTTGGCGTCCATGGGAAATCCTCCGTCGTCGGCGGTTTTGCTGGCGTTTTGCCCTATGGTTTACGGCCTCGGCCGGGCCTAGGCAAGCGCCAAGCCCGGCGCCGGCAACGCGGGCCGCCGCCGCGGTTTACGAGCGAAGCACGTCGATAACCTTGCTTTCGTTGAGCTCTTCCAGGCCCTGGTCAAGCATCTTCTGGAACGCGTCGCGGGCGGCGCGGCCAAACGGCGTCTGCTGGCCCAGCTTGTCGGCAAGCCGCAGGCCGTAGAGCACGTCCTTCAGGCGCAGCCGGCCGGAGAACGTGACGTTGCGGTCGTGGTCGCCGGCGGTCATGCGGCGGATGTTGCGCACCACTTGCGGGCTGGCGGCGGCGCCGCGGGCCAGCGCATGGGCCACCCTCTCCGGGTCCAGTCCGGCCTTTTCGGCGATCAGCAAGCCCTCGGCGGCGCCGGCGATCTGCACGGCACCCATCAGGTTGACCATCAGCTTGTAGGCGGTGCCGGCGCCGATCGGCCCGAAGTGGATGATCTCCTTGCACAGTTGCGCGAGCAGCGGCCGCGCCGCCTCCAGGTCGGCGTCGTCGGCGCCGACCAGAAGCGTCAGCTCTCCGGCCGCGGCGGCAACGGGAATGCCGGTCACCGGGCAGTCGATGTAGCGCCAGCCTCGCGCGCGCGCCGTGGCGGCGAGTTCCAGCACCCAGTCGTGGGACAGCGTCGAGCACTCGACGGCGAGGGCGTCATTCTTTTTGTCTGCGGCGAGAGCGCCGTCGTCGCCGAGCCAGACGGCGGCCGAGGCCTCGTCGTCGCCGACCATGGCGAACACCGCGTCGGCGCCGTCGGCGGCCTCGCGCGGCGTGCGGCAGACGCGGGCGCCGGCTTTGGCCAGCGCGTCGGTCCTGGCGGCGGTGCGATTGTAGACGGCAAGCGTGTGCCCGGCGGCGATCAGCCGGCCGGCCATGCCGGCGCCCATGTTGCCGGCGCCGAGAAAGGCGACGGCGGCCATTACGCCTCCAACTCGCACCAGACCGGCGTGTGGTCCGAGGCCTTTTCCTTGCCGCGCGGCTTCTTGTCGATGCCCGAGGCCTTGAGGCGATCGGCGGCCTGCGGCGACAGCAGCAGGTGGTCGATGCGCAGGCCGTCGTCCTTCTGCCAGGCGCCGCGCTGGTAGTCCCAGTAGCTGTATTGATGCGGCGCCGGATTGAGCGCGTGGAACGCGTCGGTGAGGCCGAGGTACACAAGAGCGCGGAAGCGGGCACGGCTCTCCGTCCGGCACAGCGCGTCGTCGGCGAACGCCTTCGGGTCGTAAACATCGTCGTCGGTCGGGCAGACGTTATAATCGCCTCCGAGCACGAACGCGTCCTCGGTTTTGAGCAGGTCACGGACGTGGGCAGTCAGACGCTCCATCCACTTCAGCTTGTAGCGGTACTTGTCACTGTCCTTTCCCGACTCGTCGCGGGTCGGGTTGCCGTTGGGCAGATAGATCGACGCCACCCGCACCACACTTTTTCCCTTGCCGGTGATCAGCGCTTCGATATAGCGGGCTTGGTCGTCGGTGTCGCCGCCGGGCAGCGCCGTCAGTTCGACCTCGATCGGTATTTTCGAGAGTATCGCGACGCCGTTGTAAGTCTTCTGGCCGGCGACGGCGACGTTGTAGCCGAGGTCGCCGATCTTGAGCGCCGGAAACGCCTCCTCCGTGGTCTTTATTTCCTGCAGCAGCGCCACGTCGGGCTGGAAGGCGGCCAGCCATTCCAAAACCCGCGGCAGCCGCGCCTTGATCGAATTGACGTTCCAGGTGGCGATCTTCACGACGGACGTTCCCCCGCAAAACAAAAGGCTCGCGGTCGGCGCGAGCCTTGTTCCTATCACATAACGGAACCGTGCGTCAGATGGAGAACGACGCGCCGCAGCCGCAAGAAGATGTGGCATTCGGGTTGCTGACCTGGAAATAGGCGCCGCCGAGGTCCTCGCGGAAATCAACCTGCGAGCCTTTCAGCAGGCCGAGCGACACATCGTCGATGACGACCCGCACTCCGGCGTGCTCGAAGGTGAGATCGCCGTCGGCGATCTTATCGTCGAGGCTGAACCCGTATTGAAAGCCCGAGCAACCGCCGCCGGAGACGGAGACGCGCAGCATCAGCGCCGCGTTGCCTTCGACGTCGCGGAGATGCTTGATGCGGCGAGCCGCCGAATCGGTGATGGTCAGACCGGGCTGGGCTTCGCTGGTGGTGCCTTCGGGCATCGCGTGATCCCCTGTTAACAGCGCCTTCCTTATGTAGTCAGCGGGCGGTGTTTGTCAAACCGGCTTACCGGCCCTGGAAATGGCCGATGGCGGCGCGGGCGACCTCCATGTCCTGCTCGGCGGCGCCGCCGGACAGCCCGATCCCGCCGACGACCGTATTATCCAGCACCACCGGAAAGCCGCCACCGACGGTGGAAAACCGTCCGCCCGACGAGGTGTGGATACCGAACGCCAGGTTGCCGGGCTTGCACATCTCGTTGTATTCGTGCGTCGGGCGCCTGGACACGGCGGCGGCGAACGCCTTGTCCTGGGACAGGCCGACGCTCAACACCTTGGCGCCGTCCATGCGCTCGAAGGCGATCAGGTTTCCCGATTCGTCGACGACGGCGACGCACATCGGGACGCCGATGGCGGCGCACTTCCGCTTTGCCCCCTCGATCAGGATTTGCGCCTCGGCGAGGCTCAGGCGTTTGATGTCGAGCACGAACGTCCTCCTCCGGGTCGTTATCGGTTCTCCGTTGATATACCAGTCTTTTTCGAAAAAAGGTATGGAGGCGCCGGAAATCCGGTGGGTGTCGCGTCGCGTCTTGTCGCGGCTGTTCCCGTCGCCCGGATACGACGCCCATATCGCCGTTGCTTGGCCTGGGGGCGGGGCGTATTTTCGGGCCCATGACGGAACGGCTGCAATCGGCCCCCGGCTTGGCCTCTTACGCTTGTCACGAAGAGGCCAGCCGCGGCAGGCGCTATGACGAACCGGAAAGCGCCACCCGCCGGTGTTACCAGCGCGATCGCGACCGCATCATCCATTCCGCCGCCTTCCGGCGGCTGGAATACAAGACGCAGGTGTTCGTCAACCACGAAGGCGACAACTACCGCACCCGGCTGACCCATACGCTCGAGGTGGCGCAGATCGCGCGCTCCGTGTGCCGGTCGCTGAACCTGAACGAGGATTTGGGCGAGGCACTGGCGCTCGCCCACGATCTCGGCCATCCGCCGTTCGGGCATGCCGGCGAGGACGCGTTGAAGGAGATGATGGCGCCTTACGGCGGTTTCGATCACAACGCGCAATCGTTGAGCATCATCACCAAGCTGGAACGGCGCTATCCGGATTTCGACGGCCTCAATCTGACATGGGAGACGTTGGAAGGGGTGGTCAAGCACAACGGTCCATTGCTCGGCAAAGGCAAAAACCGGCCGTTGCCGCGTGCCGTCGCCGAATACAATTCCGAACAGGACCTGGAACTGGATACTTACGCCAGCGCCGAAGCCCAGGTGGCGTCATTGTCGGATGACGTCGCCTACAACAACCATGACATCGACGACGGTCTCCGCGCCGGCCTGTTCACGGTCGACGACCTCGAGGGCGTGCCGCTGGTCGGGCCGATCTTCACCGAAGTCCGCAAGGAGTATCCGAGGCTCGATGAATCGCGCCGCATCCACGAGGCGATCCGGCGCCTGATCGGAACCATGGTCCACGACCTGTTGCGGGAGACCCGAAAACAGCTGGCGGAATCCAAAGTCGACAGCGTCGACACGGTGCGCCGTCTCGGTCGGCCCGTGGCGGCGTTCTCAGCCGAGATGCAGGCCCATGTCCGGGCGGTAAAAGATTTCCTGTTCGCCAACATGTATCGACACGAACATGTCAACCGCATGACCGCGGAGGCCCGCCGGGTGGTCCGTAACCTGTTCAAGGTGATACTCGAAAACCCAAAACACCTGCCCGACGACTGGCGCCGCAACGCCGAGAGCGGCGGCACCGTTGCCACCGCTCAGGTGGTCGCCGACTACGTCGCCGGCATGACCGACCGATTCGCGATCGAGCAGCACCAGCGGCTGTGCGGCCCCAAGTCAAGAACCGCATGACGCCGATCCAAGCGATCCAATATAATGGGGCCGATTCGCCCGCCAGCAAGGAGACTCGCTGATGGCGCCGCCCGGCAAGTCGGACATCAAGGTCACGGCGTCGGACGCCCTGGAATTCGAACCCGTAGCCCACGAGACGCCGAAGCGGCGCTGGGGATTGCGGTTGTTCGTCGTCCTGGTGCTGGCCGCGGGCGGCGCCGCCGGTTGGTATTACTACGGCGACCGGCTGCAGCAGTTTTGGGGTAGCGCCGAGCCCGGCATTCCATTGATCAAAGCAGCGACGACGCCGGTCAAGGTGCGGCCCGAAAACCCGGGCGGGCTCGAGGTGCCGGACCGTGACAAATTGGTTTACGACCGCCTCCAGGGCAACGCCGAGGGCAGGGGGGCAGAGCGCTTGTTGCCGCCTCCCGAGCAGCCGCTGCCAAGGCCGGCTCCCGCCGCCGCAACGCCGGCGCCGCAGCCGCCCGCGGCAGGAAAGCCAGCGGCGGCCGAGGCACCGCCGAGCCCGCCGATCAAGCCGGTGGCGAAGGTGCCGACGGAAAAGGACGTGGCGGCCGCCGAGCGTCCGGCGCTACCGCCACCACCGCCGGCGCCGCCGACCGCTTCCAAGTCATCGCCGGGATTGACCATGTCGCGGCGCCCGGCGCAGACCGAGATACCGAAAGCAGCGGCGGCGAAACCGGAGCCGGCAAGACCGACGCCGGAAAAGCTGAACGTCCCCGAAAGCCCGGCGCCGCCAAAGGACGCTGTTACCACCGCTACGGCGCCGTCATCGCCGCCGCCGGCCACACCGGCGGCCGTACCGACGCCGAGCGGACGTGACTACGTGGTGCAGCTTGCCGCCGCGCGTTCCCAGGAAGGCGCCGAAATCGAATGGGAGAAGTTGCGCAGCAAGAATCAGGATCTGCTCGGCAACCTGCGGCTAATCGTGACCAAGGCCGATCTCGGGCAAGCCCGGGGCGTCTTCTATCGGCTGCGAGCTGGTCCGATCGCCGACGAAGCGGCGGCACGCGAACTGTGTTCGCAACTGACCAAACGTCAGGTCGGCTGCCTGGTCATCAAACCCGGACAGTAACGGGGCCCGCACGTGACCCGCTCAGGCATATCCAGCGGCGGCTCTTTCGCCGGCATCGGAAAAACCGCGCCGACTGCGGCCATCTTCGGCTGTTCGGGCACCAAGCTGACGGTGGCAGAGAAACGCTTTTTCGCCGATGTGCGGCCGGTCGGATTGATTTTGTTTGCGCGCAATTGCCGGGAGCCGGAGCAGGTGCGGGAACTGGTCGCCGCCTTCCGAAAAGCCGTCGGCCGCGCCGACGCGCCGGTGCTGATCGACCAGGAAGGCGGCCGCGTGCAAAGACTGAACCCGCCGCATTGGCGCGCGGCGCCGGCGGCGGCGGCGTTCGCCGACCTGGCGCGACGCGATCGCGCGTTGGCGATCGAGGCGGTCGGGCTGAATGCGCGGCTGATCGCCGCCGAGCTCGCCGAGCTCGGAATAACCGTCAACTGCGCGCCGGTGCTCGACGTGCCGCAGCCGGACGCGCACCGGGTCATCGGCGACCGCGCCTTCGGCGACGACGCGCAAACCGTGGCGGCGTTGGGGACGGCGGCATGCGAGGGGTTCCTCGCCCACGGCATATTGCCGGTGATCAAGCACATTCCCGGCCACGGCCGAGCGCTCGCCGACAGCCACCAGGCGCTGCCGCGGGTCGCGGCGGACGAAAAAGCTCTCGCCGCGGTCGACTTCGCGCCATTCCGGGCGCTGCAAAGGATGCCGTGGGCAATGACCGCGCACGTGGTGTACGAGGCGCTGGATCGCGACCACCCAGCAACGACGTCGGCGCGGGTGATCGCCAAGGCCATCCGCGGCGCCATCGGCTTCGAGGGAGTGCTGGTGTCGGACGACATCGGCATGAAGGCATTGGCCGGGCCCTTTGATAAACGCGCGGCGTCTGCCCTTGCCGCCGGTTGCGACCTGGTGTTGCACTGCTCGGGCGTGATGGCGGAGATGCGGGCCGTCGCCGCCGGTACCGGGCCAATCAGCGCCGATGCGGCGGCGCGCCTGAAGCGCGGCGAAGCGATGCGGCGCAAGCCCGGGCCTTGGGACAAGGACGCCGCGAAAGCGCGGCTCGATGAAATCATGGCCGCGAACGCAATGGCATGATGGACGCCGCCAACATCGCGTTCACGGTCTCGGTGTGGGTGATCCCGGTGCTGGTCGCCGTCACTTTCCACGAGGCTGCGCACGGCTGGGTCGCGTGGCGGCTCGGCGACGACACCGCCTACCTGCTGGGTCGGGTGACGTTCAACCCGTTCCGGCACATCGATCCCTTCGGCACCGTGCTGTTGCCGGGGCTGTTGTTGCTGGTGTCTGGCGGCCGCATGATGTTCGGATTCGCCAAGCCGGTGCCGGTCAACTTCTCCCGCCTGCCGCATCCGCGCCGCGACATGGTGCTGGTGGCGATCGCCGGGCCGGGGTCGAACATGCTGCTGGCGATAATGTCGGTGGCGCTTTTGCACCTCTTGCCGCTGCTGTCGGGAGACGTCTACCAGTGGGTCGGCCATAACCTGATCAATTCGGCGCGAATCAACATGCTGCTTTGCGTGTTCAACATGCTGCCGATTCCCCCTTTGGACGGCGGCCGGGTGGCGGTCGGGTTGTTGCCCGGGCCGCTGGCGAGGCCGCTTGCGCGGCTGGAAAGGGCAGGAATTCTGATTATTCTCGCCGGCATGTTTATCCTGCCCTGGATCGGTGGCAAACTGGGGCTCGACCTCGATGTGTTCTGGTGGCTTGTCGGATTGCCCACGGAGTTTCTATTGAAAGCCGTTTTCACCCTCACCGGCCATGGCTGATCGGCCGGGACGCAAGGAAGCCTGATGGAAGACGCGGAATCATTCGACGAGTTGCGCGAACGGTCCGAAGCCGCCGGCGGCGCGACGTTCGTGGTCGACCTCGACGGCTACGAGGGGCCGATCGACGTGCTGTTGATGCTGGCCCGTGAGCACAAGCTCGATCTGACCAGGATCTCGATCCTGGCACTGGCCGATCAGTATCTCGCCTTCGTTGCCAATGCGCGGCGCACAAATTTGGAGCTCGCCGCCGATTACCTGGTGATGGCAGCGTGGCTGGCATATCTCAAGTCGCGGCTGTTGCTGCCGGACCTCGGCGAGGAGGACGAGCCGACGGCCGAGGAGATGGCAGACGCGCTGGCGTTCCAGCTGAGAAGGCTGGAGGCGATGCAGGACGCGGGGCAGAAGTTGATGGCGCGGGCGCATCTGAACAGGGAATTCTTCCGCCGCGGCGCGCCGGAGACGTTCCGCGCCTTCGCCACGCCGGTCTACGAGGTGACGCTGTTCGATCTCCTGAAGGCTTATGGCGACCAGAAGAAGCGGGTTGAAGCGCGCACGCCGCTGTTGATCCAGCCGTGGGACATTTACACGGTCGAGGACGCGCTGAAGCGGCTTCGCAATCTGCTCGGTTCGATGCCGGACTGGGCAAGCCTGTGGCAATTCCTGCCGGAGGGCGTGATGAAGGGTCTGGTCGCGCGCTCGGCGATGGCGGCCACGTTCGCCGCCAGCCTCGAACTGGTGCGCGAGGGTAAGATCAAGTTGCGCCAGTCCGGCCCCTTCGGACCGATCTACCTGAAGCCCGCCGGCGATAGCATCGGCGGCGACAACGTCGACAGACTGGAGCGCGGCAACGCATGAATGCACCCGATCCCCGGCATTTGAGACTTCTCGAGGCGATGCTGTTCGCCTCCGCCGAACCGATCTCCCAGAAGACGCTGGCAAATCGCATGCCCGAAGGCGCCGACGTCGCCGCCCTGCTGAAGGAGCTGCAGGCGACCTACGCCGGGCGCGGCGTCAACCTGATCCATGCGGGCAAGTCGTGGGCCTTCCGCACGGCCCCGGATCTGGCGCAGCAGCTCAACGTCGAGGTCAAGGTCTCGCGCAAACTGTCGCGGGCGGCGGTCGAGGTGCTGGCCATCGTCGCCTATCACCAGCCGGTGACCCGCGGCGAGATCGAAGAAATTCGCGGCGTTGGGTTGAGCCCGGGAACCCTCGACGTGCTATTCCAGGCTGGCTGGATCCAGCCCAAGGGCCGGCGGCAGACCCCCGGCCGGCCGGTCACCTGGGGCACCACCGACAATTTCCTCGACCATTTCGGCATCGAGGACGTGGGCGATCTGCCCGGCATGGAGGAGTTGAAGGCGGCGGGCCTTCTCGACGCCGGCTCGGCGATCAGCGCGTTCCAAGGCAAGGGAGCTTTGGCCGGCGAGGGCGAGGCAGAAGGCGACGGTTCTCCCCACGGGCAGTTGGAGATGATCGGGGGCGAAGCGGAAGACGCCGAGGGCTCGCTCAAGGACATGCTCGAGCCTCTCGATCCGGAAGACGGCGACAGCGAACGCCCCTGAGCACAGCGAAGGCGACCACCGCCCCGGCGATGCGGGCCGCGGAATCCGGGGCCGGAAGCCGTTGACGCCCGACGCATTGCGGCAGCCTAGCCTTTCTGCCATTATCCGCCCCACCGAATCGTTGAAAACCAGGTGAGTAGACCGAAATGGGTACGTTCAGTATTTGGCACTGGCTGGTGGTCTTGGCCGTGGTCCTGATCTTGTTCGGCGGCGGCGGCAAGATTTCCCGTCTCATGGGCGATTTCGGAAAGGGTCTGAAATCCTTCAAGAAAAGCATGAAGGAAGAAGACGAAGAATCCGCCGCACCCGGCGCGGCCGGAACGGCTGGGACGCCGGGGGCGGCCGGGGCCAAGCCGGCCCTCAAGACGGAGCAGGTCGAGGTTGCCCAACCTGAATCGAAAAAGGACAAGGCCGCGCAAGGCTGACCGGGCCCTCCAGCGGGCATCGACGGCGATCCAATCGCTGCTCCCGCCGACCCGCACCGCTCACCGTGTCCACCGCCAGGAGCTCTGATCTGCCATGTTCGACATCGGCTGGCAGGAACTATTCCTCATCGCGGTCGTCGCGCTGATCGTCATCGGGCCGAAAGACCTGCCCCGCGTCATGCGCACCGTCATGCGGGGCGTTCGCAAGGCCCGCGAGATGGCGCGCGACCTGCAAGGCGGCATCGACGAATTGGCGCGCGAGGCGGACCTCGACGATCTGAAGAAGGAGCTCGAATCGACCGGCGACGTCGCCAAGCAGATCGAGGCCACCGTCGACCCCGCCGGCGAACTGGACCGGACGGTGCAGAAGCAGCTGAGCGACGCGGCCGACGATTTCAAGGAAAGCACCGCGCCCGCGCAATCCCCGACGCCGTCGGCGCCGGCCGCCGACGCGCCGGCCGACGCTGCTACCGCGGCTGCCGGCAACGCCGGAGAGACGCCGCCGCAACCCGACCCGGCGCGCAAGGCAACCGGGTAACGCGCCGTGGCCAAGGGGGACCTCGACGAAAAAACCATGCCGCTGCTCGATCACCTGATCGAGCTCCGGCAGCGCCTTCTGTACTCGGTCATCGCCATATTGGTGCTGTTCTTCGTCTGCTACTACTTCGCTCCCGACATCTACGACTTCCTGGTCCAGCCGCTGGCCGACATCCTCGAAAAGACCGGCGGCCCGCGGCGGCTGATCTTCACGGCGCTGCACGAGGCCTTCTTCACCTATATCAAGGTGGCGCTGTTCGCCGCCCTGTTCCTGGCCTTCCCGTTCGTCGCCATCCAGATCTGGGCGTTCATCGCCCCCGGCCTCTACAAGCGCGAGAAACGCGCCTTCGCGCCGTTCCTGGTGGCGACGCCGATCCTGTTCTTCCTCGGCGGCGCGCTGGTCTATTACCTGATCTTCCCGTTGGCGTGGAAGTTCTTCCTCAGCTTCGAATCCGTCGGCGGGCAGGGCGCGCTGCCGATCCAACTCGAGGCCAAGGTCGACCAGTACCTGTCGCTGGTGATGCGGCTGATCTTCGCCTTCGGGCTGGTCTTCGAGTTGCCGGTGGTGATGACGCTGCTGGCGCGGGTCGGCATGATCACGTCGAAGGGCATGGCCGAGAAGCGCCGCTACGCCATCGTGCTGGCGTTCATCGCCGCCGCCATCCTGACCCCGCCCGACGTCATCAGCCAGATCGGCCTGGCGATACCGACCTTGTTGCTCTATGAGATTTCGATCTGGGCGGTGAAGATCGTCGAGCGCCAGCGCGGCGTCCTCCCCGAGGAGGAAGACGAGGAAGAAGAAGACGACGAGGAAGGCGAAGCCGAAACCGCCGGCAAACCCGCCTGGGACGACGACGAAACCAAGACCAGCGGCGACAAGCCGACGTGACGCAAGGCAGCGATGTTCGACATCAAGTGGATCCGCGACAATCCTGAGGCGTTCGATGCCGGCATGGCGCGCCGCGGCCTGAAGCCGCAAGCCGAGGCGCTGCTCGAGCTCGACGCCAAACGCCGGGATGCCCTGACGCGGGCCCAGGAAATCCAGGCCGAGCGCAACCGGCTCGCCAAGGAGATCGGCGCCGCCAAGGCCAAGGGCGGCGACGCCGGCGCGCTG
>DASWGT010000101.1:0-9786 GCA_036393575.1 Rhodospirillales bacterium
AGCGATCGTGGCTGGTGATCAGCGCGCAGCCGGCGTAGCTGGTAAGCGCCTCTTCGAGCGCCCGCAGGGTATCGACGTCGAGGTCGTTGGTCGGTTCGTCGAGCAGCAGCACATTGGCGCCCGAGCGCAGGATCTTGGCGAGATGCACCCGGTTGCGCTCGCCGCCGGAGAGCTGGCCGACCTTCTTCTGCTGGTCCGATCCCTTGAAATTAAAGGCACCGACATAGGCCCGGCTCGGCATCCTGCGCTTGCCGAGATCGATTTCCGTCTCGCCCTGGCTGATCTCTTCCCAGACGTTCTTGCGACCGTCGAGCGAGTCGCGCGACTGGTCGACGAAGCCGAGCTTCACCGTATCGCCGATCCGCAGGCTGCCGCTGTCGGGTGTCTCCTGGCCGGTGATCATGCGGAACAGCGTCGTCTTGCCGGCGCCGTTGGGGCCGATGACGCCGACGATGCCGCCCGGCGGCAGCTTGAAGTTCAAGTCCTCGATCAACAGCCGGTTGCCATAGCCCTTGCGCAGGTGCTCGGCCTCGATCACCAGGTCGCCGAGGCGCGGCCCCGGCGGAATCGCGATCTGGGCGGTGCCCATTAGTTGCGCCTCGGCCTGGGCCAGCAGCGTATCGTAGGCGCTGATGCGCGCCTTGGCCTTGGCCTGACGGGCGCGCGGCGAGGAGCGGATCCATTCGAGCTCGTGCTTGAGGGTGCGCTGGCGTGCGGTTTCCTCGCGCGCCTCCTGGCCCAAGCGCTTCTCCTTCTGTTCCAGCCACGCCGAGTAGTTGCCCTGGTAGGGGATGCCGTGGCCGCGGTCGAGCTCGAGGATCCAGCCGGTGACGTTGTCGAGGAAGTAGCGGTCGTGGGTGACGATCATCACCGTGCCCTTATAGTCCTTGAGGAAGCGCTCCAGCCAGGCCACCGATTCCGCGTCCAGGTGGTTGGTCGGCTCGTCGAGCAGCAGGATCTCGGGCCGTTCCAGCAGCAGCCGGGCGAGCGCCACCCGCCGCCGCTCGCCGCCCGAGATCTTGGTCACGTCGGCGTCGCCCGGCGGACAGCGCAGCGCGTCCATGGCGATCTCGACGGTGCGGTCGAGCTGCCAGCCGTCGACGGCGTCGATCTTCTCCTGCAGCTCGCCCTGTTCGGCCAAGAGCTTGTTCATCTCGTCGTCGTCCATCGGTTCGGCGAAGCGCGCGCTGATCTCGTTGAAGCGGTCGAGCATGGCCTTGACCCCGGCCATGCCCTCCATGACGTTGCCCTCGACGTCCTTGTTCGGGTCGAGCTGCGGCTCCTGCTCCAGATAGCCGACGCGCACGCCTTCCGCCGCCCACGCCTCGCCGCCGAAATCCTGGTCCTTGCCGGCCATGATCTTGAGCAGCGTCGACTTGCCGGCGCCGTTGACGCCGAGCACGCCGATCTTGGCGTAGGGGAAAAACGACAGCGTGATGCCCTTCAGCACCTCCCGGCCGCCGGGGAAGGTCTTGGTCAGGTTCTGCATCACGTACGAGTACTGGTAGGAAGCCATCGGGCGTCTCCGCGGAAAACCCCCGCCGGCCAGCCCGGAACATAGGCAGGGGCGGGGCAGGGCGCCCACTTGATAACGCGATCCGCCGGCTGCTGCAACGCGCAGCCGCGCCCGTCCTTTGGCCTTGGTCCCGCCCCGGCGTCGCGCCGCCAGCGAGCGTGATGCGCGAGCGGCAAACGGTGCTACAATGTCGGGCGCGCTCCGGAGGCGGTCGTCCGCCGTGGCGATCGGCGACGGCCCCGGGGAACGGCCGATCGATGCAGGCCGAGGGGAACGCCAAAGGGACGGCGGGTCGGCAGACGGGGAGGAAATCCGATGATCAAGAGCGTACTGGTGGTGGAGGACGAGCCCAACATCATCCTGTCGCTGGAATTTCTGGTCAAGGAGGCGGGCTACAAAGTCAGGGTCGCCCGCGACGGCGAGGAGGCGCTGCGGGCGGTCGCCGAAGACCGACCCGACGTGATTCTCCTCGACGTCATGATCCCGAAGCGGGACGGCTACGACGTCTGCCAGACCATCCGCGCCAACCCGGCGTGGAAGGACCTGCGCATCATCATGCTCACCGCCCGGGGCCGGGCGGCGGAACGGGAAAAAGGCCTGGCGCTCGGCGCCGACGACTACATCACCAAGCCGTTTTCGACCCGCGAGCTGACCCTACGACTGAAGCAGATCCTGGGCTGAGAGAGCTGGCCGGCGCCCGTGCGCGCCGCCGGCAGAAGTCGAGCCGGACACATGACTCCGCGTACTTTGATTTCGCTGACGTTTGCCGGACTGATCGTCGCGGTCGTCGCCGTCGCCGGCTGGCTCGCGTGGTCGATCGGCGCCGACGGGGTGCCACAGCAGGCGGTGCGCGAAATGACGCTGCTCTACGGCAGCGGCGCGGCGCTGGCGGTGATCGCGCTGCTCGGCGGCGCTTGGGCGGCGCTCGACCGGCGGCTGGCGGCGCCGCTCAGGATGTTGGCCCGCGACATTGAAACCGCTGCCTGCGTCGACGCCAAACACGAGGTAGCGCCCGCCGAGTCCGATCACCTGACGGAACTGACGACCGCAGTGGCAGCGATGATGCACGAACTCGCCGATGCCCGGCGCCGGGCCGCCGACACGGTGGCCGAGGCGAGCCGACGCGCCGAGAGCGAGAAAGGGCAGCTCGAAACGATCCTCCGCGACCTGCACGAAGGGGTGATCGTGTGCAACCTCAACCATCAGATCCTGCTCTACAACCGGCGCGCGCTCGAACTCCTGCACATGACCGGCGAAATGGGACTCGGGCGGTCGCTGTTCACCGTCATGAACCGGCAGCCGTTCCTGCATGCCGTCGAGATACTGACCGACCGCCTCGGCGGCGGGCAGCCAGCGGAACCCGGCGACGACCGGATGGCGGACGCCACCCAGCCGTTCATGGCGACCACGGCCGACGGCCGCACCACCTTCGAGGGGCGGATGTGCTTGATCCCGGACGCCGACGGCAAGGCGACCGGCTACGTCATCACCTTCGAGGACAACTCGCGCCGCCTGGCGGCGCTCGGCCGCCGCGACCATCTGTTGAGCGAGGCGACGGAGGGTCTGCGCCAGCGGGTGTCGAGCCTGGCCGCCGCGGCCGAGACTCTGGAGGCGTTCCCGGCCATGGCGGCCGGCAAACGCCAGGCGTTCGAGAAGGTGGTATTCGACGAGGCCCGCCACCTCAGCCAGCGGCTGGACGCGCTCGCCGCCGAGTACCGCGAGCTGGTCACCGGCTCGTGGCCGACCGCCGACGTCTATTCCGCCAACATACTGAACGGCGTCGTGCGGCGCCTGCGCGACGACAAGGGGATTCCGGTGGTGATGACCGGCCTGCCGTGCTGGCTGCACGGCGACAGCTATACCCTGGTCGAGCTTCTCGACCACCTCATCGAAAGGGTGCGCGAAGAGACCGGCGCCGGCGAGTTCGACATCGAGGCGGTGCCCGGCGACAACCGCGTCTACCTGGACATCATCTGGAAAGGCTCGGTGATTCCCGCGGGCGAGCTGGCGGCGTGGCTCGGCGCGACGCTGACCGGTGCCTGGGGCGCGCTGACCGCCCGCGACGTCCTCGAGCACCACAAGACTGAGCTGTGGAGCCAGGCGCATCGCGAAGGGTACGCGCGCCTGCGACTGCCGTTGCCGGCGGCGGCCGAAGCGGCCCCGGAAGGCGGTCGCCGGCGGCTGCCGTCGCGGCCGGAATTTTACGACTTCGATCTGCTGCGCTATCAGAAGTATTCGGGGGCGCTGGGCCGGCGGTCCTTGAAGTCGCTGAGCTTCGTCGTCTTCGACACCGAGACGACGGGGCTGAAGCCTTCCGAGGGCGACGAAATCGTCGCGCTGGCCGGCGTGCGCGTCATCAACAGCCGCATCCTGACCGGCGAATCGTTTTCCCATCTCGTCCACCCCGGTCGCGACATCCCCGAGAAATCCCGGCGCTTCCACGGCATCACCAACGAGATGGTGGCGGGTAAGCCTTCGATCCGGGAAGTGTTGCCGGCGTTCAAGCGATTCGTCGGCAACTCGGTGCTGGTCGCCCACAACGCCGCGTTCGATATGAAATTCCTGAAGCTGAAGGAAGCGGCGGCCGGCGTCGTTTTCGACAACCCGGTTCTCGATACGTTGCTGCTGTCCGCCTATCTGCACGACCACCAGACGATGCACACGCTGGAGGCCATCGCCAAGCGTTTCGGCGTCGAGATCCAAGCCCGGCACACCGCGCTCGGCGATTCCCTGGTGACCGCGGCGGTTTTTTTGCGCATGATCGAGGTGCTGGAGGCGCGCGGCATTGCCACCCTCGACCAGGCGCTGGCGGCGGCCAATTCGATGACCGTTTTCCGCGCCCGCCAGGCGGAATTCTAGGACGCCCGGAGCCACCGGGCGCACCCGGGCACGGATGAGTCGGTAACCGGAGGAGCTGGCCATGAAAGGGTTGGAAGGGAAAAGCGCCCAGATCGGAGCCGTGGTTCTGCTCGGCCTGGTGCTGTTCAATCCGCCGCTGGTCCAAGTCTTCAACGCCGGCGCGGCGCGCATGGTGGGCGGCATTCCGTTGCTTTTCTTCTATCTGTTCTTTGCCTGGGGGGTATTGATCGGCCTGTTGGCGTACGTCATCGAGCGCCGGCCACAGGGCGGCGGCGAGCGCCCCGCCGTGCCGAGGAAGGAAAATCGGGGCAAAACCGATTGACGGGGGATTGGGGACCATGCTGCCGGGCTGGCTGATACTGGCGACGTCATTCGGGTATTTGTGCCTGCTGTTCGCCATCGCCTATTACGGCGACAAGCGGGCGGACGAGGGCCACAGCCTGATCGCCAATCCCTATACCTACGCGCTGTCGATCGCGGTCTACTGCACGTCGTGGACCTTTTACGGCAGCGTCGGCCGCGCCGCCTCCAGCGGCATCGACTTCCTGCCCATCTATCTCGGCCCGACCTTGATGTTCGCGCTCGGCTGGTTCGTGCTGCGCAAGATCCTGCGCATCAGCAAGGTTCACCGCATCACCTCGATCGCCGACTTCATCTCGTCGCGCTATGGCAAAAGCCATCTGCTGGGGGGCTTGGTGACGGTGATCGCGGTGGTCGGCATCATGCCTTACATCTCGTTGCAGCTGAAAGCGGTGTCGACCAGCTTCGACGTTCTGCTGCATTACCCGGAAGTGACGTCACCGCGGGAGCTCAGCTATGTGCCGCTGCTCGGCGACACGGCGTTCTACGTGGCGCTGGTGCTGGCGGCGTTTGCGATCCTGTTCGGCACCAGGCACATCGACGCCACTGAGCATCATGAGGGCATGGTTGCCGCCATCGCCTTCGAATCGGTGGTCAAGCTGATCGCCTTTTTGGCGGTCGGTGTTTTCGCGGCGTACACGGTATTCGACGGCTTCGCCGACCTGTTCGCGCAAGCGGCGGCCGTTCCCGAATTGCAACGACTGATGACGTTCGAGGCGGCGGGCGGCAACTGGGTGACGCTGTTGCTGCTTTCCATGATCGCGATCATCTGCCTGCCCCGGCAGTTCCAGATGGCAGTGATCGAGAATGTCGACGAAAAATACTTGAACAAGGCGGTGTGGCTGTTCCCGCTGTATTTGCTGCTGATCAACCTGCTCGTACTGCCGATCGCCTTCGCCGGCCTGTTGACGTTTCCCGGCGGCCAGGTCGACGCCGACACCTACGTGCTGGCGCTGCCAATGGCCGAGCACCGCCCGTGGTTGGCGATGTTTGCCTTTATCGGCGGGCTGTCCGCGGCCACCGCCATGGTGATCGTCGAAACCGTCGCGCTCAGCACCATGGTCTGCAACGACCTGATCGTGCCGGTACTGCTCAGGGTGGCGTGGCTGCGCCTGGCGGACCGCAAGGACCTATCGAGGCTGTTCCTCGGCATCCGCCGCGGCGCCATCGTGTTCATCCTGTTGCTCGGGTATATCTATTTCCACTTCATCGGCGGCTCCTACGCGCTGGTCACCATCGGGCTGGTGTCGTTCGCGGCGGCCGCGCAGTTCGCGCCGGCGATCTTCGGCGGCATTTATTGGAAAGGCGGCACACGGCGCGGCGCCATCGCCGGCCTCAGTCTCGGCTTCCTGGTGTGGATATACACCCTGCTATTGCCGGCATTCGCCCTTTCCGGCTGGATGCCGGTCGATTTCACTACCGCCGGCGCGTTCGGGCTGACGTTCCTGAAGCCCTACGCGCTGTTCGGTCTCGAGGGCATGGACCATATCTCGCACTCGCTGTTCTGGTCGATGCTGCTCAACGTCGGCGCCTATGTGACGGTGTCGCTGATGGACCGGCCGGGCCCCACCGAGCGCATCCAGGCGACGCTGTTCGTCGAGGTCTTCAGGCAGGCGGCCGGCGAGCCGGGGACGCGGCTGTGGCGCGGCTCGGCGACGGTCGAAGACCTGCGCACCATGGTCGAGCGCTTCCTCGGCCGCCAGCGCGCCGAGAACGCGTTTATCGAATACGCCCGCCGTCACCGGATCGATCTGAAGAAAATGCCGGAAGCCGACGGCGATTTGGTGCAGTTCGCCGAACGGCTGCTGGCCGGCGCCATCGGCGCCGCCTCGGCGCGCGCGATGGTGGCCTCGGTTATCAAGGGCGAGGGCGTCAGTCTCGACGAAATCATGCAAATCCTCGACGAAACCTCGCAGGTGCTGGAATACAGTCGGCAGTTGGAGCAGAAGTCGAAGGCGCTGGAGAACGCCACCGCCGAGTTGCAGGCGGCGAACGAACGGCTGAAGGAGCTCGACCAGCTGAAGGACGAGTTCCTGTCCACGGTCACCCACGAGTTGCGCACGCCGCTGACTTCGGTGCGTTCGTTCTCAGAGATCCTCTACGACACGCCGGATTTGAAGACCGAGGAGCGCCAGAAGTTCCTCGCTATCATTATCCGCGAAAGCGAGCGGCTGACGCGATTGATCAACCAAGTGCTGGACTTGACCAAGATCGAGGCCGGGCGCATGGACTGGCAAATGGGCGAGGTCGACTTGAACGCGGTGATCGAGGACGCCATCGCCACTCTCAGCCACCGCTTCCAGGAACGATCGATCGCGCTCACCAAGGAGTTGCCGGATCACGTGCCCCCGGTCATGAGCGACCGCGACCAGTTGATGCAGGTGGTAATCAACCTGCTCAGCAACGCCGAGAAATTCTGCCGGCCGAAATCGGGAAAGGTGATGGTGTCGCTGAAGGCCGCCCCCGACGACATCGTCGTTAGCATTAGCGACAACGGCCCCGGCATCGCGGCCAAGGACCAGGAAGTGATCTTCGAGAAGTTTCACCAGGTGTCGGACGGCACCACCGGCAATCCCACGGGCTCGGGGCTGGGGTTAGCGATCTCGCGCAAGATCGTCGAGCATTTCGGCGGCCGCATCTGGGTTGCGAGCGACCTCGGCAAGGGCGCGGTGTTCTCGTTCAGCATCCCGATCCGCGCCGCCGCGCCGCGCGCCGTCGGCCACGCCTGAGACACCCCAAAAGACCCCAACGCTAGGCGCCGCCCGCATAGGCCGACGGCGAAAACAGCTCGCCGGTCAGCTCGCTCTGCAGGTGCTTGCGGACCGCCCGGATGGCCTTGAAGCCTTCGACCAGGATGTCGCGCTCGCGCTCGGTTAGGCTGTCCGGAGGCACGTAGGTGGTGACCGGCTTGCCGGCCGCGTAGTCCTTGAGCTGCTGGCGCAGCAGCAAGCGCGCGATGTGCCTGAGAGCGCCGACCAGGTAATCGTGCTCGTCGTGGCTCAGGATCCCCTTGGCTTTCAAGGCGTCCATCCGGCCGAGGGTGGAGGTTTCCGCGATCCCGTCGCGCAACGCCAGCAGGCGCGCGGCCTCCACCAGCGGCAGGGTACCGGTGTGTTTGAGGTTCATTTGCCCCTTGAACGCCTCTTTCTCCTTTTCGGTGATGAACCGACCGAACCACCCCAACGCCACCCCGTGGTCGGCGTCGTCCTCGAACATCTGGCGCAGGAACGCGTGATTGCCGCTGACGGTGGCGGTGACGAAACGGCGCAACTCATCGGCCATCCCAGGGTCGCCCCAGACGCACCGGAAATCGAAGAAGATGTCGCACAGCCTGATCATCGTCGTGTTGCGCTTGTGGCTCCACAGCCGCACCTGCTCCTTCCATTGCGGAAGCGTCTTCCGCCACAGCGGGTTGATGGCCATTACGTAGCCCTTGCACTGCGGCAGGCCCACCGCATCGAGATCGCGGGTAATCCGTTCGGCCAGCTCGATGAACCAGCCGTCGGTCTCGGTATGGCGGTCGTCCGGATAGTCGGCGAGGATCATGCCGTTGTCCTGGTCCGGGAACATGAAATTCTCGCCGCGCCCGCCGGACCCCATGACGATGACCGAGAACGCGACCGGCGGCGTCCCCAGCCCTTCGTCGGCCATGACTTTGAGGTTGAGATCGACGATGCGGCGGTAAATGTCGTTGTTGATGTGGGTCAGAAGCGCCTGGATCTCGTTTGCCGGCAGGTTCTCGTCGAGCAGCTGCTGCGCCAATTCGGCCTGGGCCGATTTCACCTGCTTCAGCCCGTCGATATTGGATTCCTGGGTCAACGCATCGATCTGTCCCATCAGCGTTTCCGACACCGCCGCGAGCGCATCGTGCAGATCGAGAATGCCGACGAGTGTTCCTGCGTCGTCGACCACCGGCATGTGGCGAAGCCCGGCACGGCGCATGCGGGCGATGGCGTAATACAGGTATTCGCTGGCGCGGATCGTCAATACCGGCTCGGTCATCACCGTCTCGACGGCGACGGCAGGATCGCACTTGAAGGCGGCGCGGCGGGTGACGTCCTGTTCGGTGACGATGCCGATCGGCTCGCCCGAGGCCCCGGTGACGATGACGCTGGAGGCGTCGTCGCGGGACATCCGCTCGACGGTGTCGCCCAACCGCGTACCGGCCGGCACCGCGAGCCGCACGCGGCGCATGAAGTCCTTGGCCAGGTTGCTGAAAATGGCGGTTCTGGACTGCATCGGCGTTCCGTTTCGTTGGCGCTTATCAATTCGATTATTGCATGGATCGTGGCCGCACCCGCGGCAACCAACGACCATCGCCGCGCCGTGAAATATGGGCGATTTTTCGACAATTGCATTAACTAATGTTCAAAAACGCCTTCAGAATCAAATGTTTTCGTTTTATTCGCCGGTCGCGGCGGCGACATGCGGCGGTGCCCGTTCGACGCCCTGTCCGACCTGCGAAAAGTGCGTGAATCGGGCTAATTCCGATGCCTTTGGGCGGGTTCTAAATATTGTGCGAATGGCGCCAAGGTGGTATTAAAGACATGACTCTGATTCGAAGGGGTCTCGGTCCCGTGGATCAGAGGGAGTTGCGGACAAATAAAACCAATAAGACGCGGGGAAACATGAGGCGTGTCGGGAGTCGTCAACTTCCATTCTGATCGTCCTCTACCGACCGGCCCGGTGACTTAGGGTCGGCGCCGTCCTATTGGGAAACGGGCGTAGACTGCCTAATCAAGGCACGGGGGCTCAACACCCAATCCGTTTTGCTTGTCCGAACGCCCGCTGGTCGGCGGGCTATGGCCCGGGAGCGTCCGGGTTTGCGGTTCGAGGCTCGATTTCGACCGGGCCGGCTCTAAAGGGACCGACAGATAGGGGAGATTAATCTTGGAATCGAAAATTGTCTGGTTACTCATATTCGTAGTGCTCTACTGGGTCTACTGCATCTATTGGGGCTGGCGAAGCGCCCTGATGGCAAAGACCGCGAGCGACTACTTCATCGCCGGCCGTCGCCTGTCGCTATGGGTGTTCGTGCTGGCGGCTACCGC
>DASWGT010000102.1:0-1861 GCA_036393575.1 Rhodospirillales bacterium
GCTGGCCACCGGCCGGTTGTCGCTGGCCTTGACCGCCACTTCCGCCGTGATCTGCGGAATGCGGTTGCCGAAATCCTCCAGCAGCAGATCGTCGAAGACGATGCCGACCTGGCCGCGATACGCGGGCGTATCGGCCAGCCCTCGGTCGGCCTGTTCCGACGGATCGGCGGCCTGGGTTTCGCTTCCCAGATACAGACGGATGTTGCCGCGGCTCACTTTGCTGGCGAAGACCGGCGACGGGCTGGTGAAGTCGGCGATGAGTTTGCCGTCGGCCCAGATGCGCAGAATCGCCTCCGCCGGGCCTTCGCAAAAGCTCACGCGAAAATCCGCGGTATAGTGGTACGCCACCGTGGTTTGCGACGGGCCGCCGCCCTTGCCGCCCGCCGACTCTTCCTGCCGGTGCTCGGCGATGCCGGGCGACCAGACCACATTGCCGCCGACGCGAAAGCGGCCATAGACGATGGGAATCGGCCGCCCATAGGCGGACGACGTCACCGCCAGGTCGGTCAGCCGCGGCCCCTCGGAGACCCGGTCGTCGCCGGTACCGAACAGGGCGCTGCCGAGGAACTGCCCGGCCAGAAACCCGACCCGGCCGCCCAACGGCCCGCCGATCGCATTGCCGGCGACCGCGCCGCTGAGACTCAATGCCAGTGTCGCCATCAGTCGAGTCCCGGTATGCGATAGGCGCTATGCACGGACCAGATCAAGCGATGCTCCACGACGCGGCCCTTGCTTTGAGTGGCGTGAATGATGGTCCGCGGCGCCGTGAGCAGGGCGACATGGCGCAGGCCGTCGCCCAGGTCGAACAGAAGCAGATCCGCCGGCCGGGCCTGCGGCCAAGGCGTGCGCGCCAGATGCCGGCGCATTCCGCGCAGCAGGGTCGCCGGTTGCGGCGGCAGCGCGAAACCGCCATAGGGCACGAACGCATCCGCCAGCGTGTCCAGCCCCACGTTGCGCGCCACGCCGGCGAGGAAGCCGAGGCAGTTGGCGCCAACGCCCTTGGCCGCGCCGCTGGCCATCCAGGGCGTGCCGATCCAGCTCCGCGCCTCGGCGATGACGTCTTGTCTATCGGGCATCGGGGGTGCGGAAATACAGATCGTTGCCGGGCACGAACGGCTCGCCGCGGAAATTCAGGATGTTGTCGAAGGTTTCGCGGCAAACGCTCAGGGACTTGGCGCAACCGGCGCGCAGTGTGATCGCATCTCCCGGCGCCACATCGAACGGCATGGGCAGGAACAGTGTGATCCGCTTGTTCGCCAAGTCCCAGGATTTGATCTCCATGCCGAGCCCCGCATTGGCGGACGTGGGCGAGGCCGACGCCGAAAAGGTCAACAGGCCACCCGTGAACAACGCATCCGGCGCATCCCCGGCATAGGTCAAAGTAAAATCGCGGTTGTCGGTCACCGCCGCCACACTCGCCTCGGCGGTCAGGGCGCGGAGGCTCTCCCAGATCACGGTGCCGTCGTTGGTTTGCGCGCCCACCGTGGTGTTCCACACTGGCTCGCTGGCCCCCGACGTGCCCGCGCCGAGGCATTTGAAATGCCGGTCGTTGAAGACCGTTGGCCGGGCCACGGACCCGAGGGCGGCGTCCTGGTTCTGTCGCGCCGTATAGGCCGTCGTTGCCTGCCACACGGGCGGCAGAGTGCGCACCTTGCACCGGGTATCCCCCAGATCGGCGCGGCAGGCGGCGCTATAGAGCTCGCCGATCTCCTGCGCATAACGCTCGACCAGGCCGCGCAGCTCGGCCACGAACATGGTCCCTTCGGTGCGGATCTCGCCGATGTGGCCGCGGCGGAGCTTCAGCGCCCCTTGCGCCGGTTCCGCGGTGTTCACATCGAAGATCTTCACCTCCGCGAAATCG
>DASWGT010000103.1:0-3736 GCA_036393575.1 Rhodospirillales bacterium
GCACGCCGGTAAGGCGGTCGTCGTCTCCTGCGGCTCGGCGTTTCGTCCGCTGGTCAAGAAAGGCATCGTCCCGGATTTCCAGATCGAGATCGAGAACATCAACGTCTCGCCGCTGACGACGCAAGTGGCGCGCGAGCACGACATCACGGGCGTCACCCTGGTCACCGCGTGTACCGTCGATCCAGCCGCGGTCTCGGTGTTCGACGACGTCGCCTATTTCTTCCGCAAGGCGTTGAGCCCGTATCCGTTGTTCTGCCGCACCGAGGACTGGTCGTTGCCGCTTCCCGGCCCGACGGTCGTCAACGCCGGCCTAAGCTTCGCGCAGGCGACCGGCTTTCGCGACGTCTATCTGTTCGGCGTCGACTTCGGCAGCCAGCTGCCGTACCAGCACCATGCCAAGGACGCCTTTCACCACACGCCCGAGGGTACGGCCTACAAGCACGTATCCTACGACATCGAGGTCGACGCCAATTTCGGCGGCACCTGCTTCACCGACCGCGGGCTGTTCGCCGCCCGCGACAACCTGGTCGAGGCGATCCGCGTCTGCGGCGACGGCCGCCGCTATTTCAACTGCAGCGACGGGGTAGCGATCCACGGTGCCCGCCCGACCCGGCCAGAGGACCTTGCGCACCCTGGGGCGCTCGCCGGGCTCGATGTCGACAAGCGGGCGGCGGTCCGGGATATCGTCGGCGGCTTCGAATCCGGCGCGATGCTGGTCGGCGCCTGGCCCGGCGACGCCGTCGGCAACGCCATCGAGGCGTACGCCGGTCGACTGAAAGCGTGCATGGCGGCGATCGAGAACTTCGGCGACAAGGCTTTCTACCAGCCGCTGATGGCGATTCTCAGGCCGCAGATGGGCTATCTGGATACTCCGGACCGGTCGACCGAGAACGCCGTCAACATCCTGTTCCGCGGCACGCTGTTCGGTATGCTGATCTTTTTCGAATATTATCTGTCACGCGTTGCCGATCCGGCTCATGTCGAGCGCTTCGGCGCCATCGCCCGCGACCAGCTGATCCGCCGCTTCGACGTGCTCAAGGAACTGGCGCTGGCCGGCCTCGGCGGCGAGGCGCCGCGCCCGCCGTCGCCGTCCGAGCCGGTTGCCGCGGCCGCCGGCGAAGCGTTGCCTGAGCTGCTGCGCATCGGCCGCAACGCCGTATGCCCGTGCGGCTCGGGGCTGAAGTACAAGCACTGCCACGGCAAGGCCGATTGATGCATGTGTGCCCTCGCCGACTCCCCTCGAAGCGGCTGAAACCCGCCGTTAACCTTGTTTTTTAGCGTTTCCTTAAGGCCTCCCGGTTAAGGTCGGCGGCAGCCACACAGACCCAAGAAAATAGCCGATCAGACGATGACCGAACACAAGCCCCGCGAGCTCACTCTGGCCCACGGCGTCCTGCAGGCCGGCGAGGCCCTCAGCCCCAGCGGCAAGCCTTTGACTCTGGCCGATTTGCCGCGCCCCGGTACCAAGCGTTGGGTGGCCCGCCGCAAGGCCGAGGTGGTGGCGGCGGTGCGCGGCGGCCTGATCACGCTCCAGGAGGCATGCCTCCGCTATCGGCTGTCGGTGGACGAATTCCGCTCGTGGGAGCGGCTCCTGGAGGCGCACGGCGTCGCCGGGCTGAAAATCACCCAGACGCGGCGCTACCGGCCCGCGCCGCGCAACGGCTGAGCCGCTTCGCGCTTTCGCTTCATCGCCTCTTCCCTGCCTCCCTGCGGACAACGTTCCGCTAGGCAATAATTGCCCATCTGTTAACCTCTTCTTCACGATCCCGAATCTAGCATCGTCCCGACAGTGAAGGGTTTGCCGCCGACGTGGGAATCGGCGGCTCCGGGAACCCCTTCGACGGTCGTCCTGGACGGGGGATCAACGGTGGATGCAATTTTTCAAGCTCTGCGTAATTTGGGCCCGATGCGGCTTGCCGTCATGGGCGCCGTGGTCATGGGCATGGTCGGGTTCTTCGTGTTCCTGGCCACAAGGCTGGCAACGCCCAGCATGGTGCTCCTCTACGGCGACCTGGCAACCAGCGATTCGGCGCAGATCGTCAGCAAGCTCGAGGCCATGAAAGTTCCCTTCGAGCTGAAGCAGAACGGCTCGCAGATCATGGTGCCGGGCGACAAGGCGCTCCGGCTTCGCCTCAGCCTGGCCGACCAAGGCCTGCCCAGCGGCGGTTCCATCGGCTACGAGATCTTCAACGATCAGAAGACCATCGGAACCACCAATTTCGTCCAGAACGTCAATCTCGTGCGCGCCCTCGAAGGCGAGCTGGCGCGCACCATCCAGACCCTCGGCGTGGTGAAGACCGCGCGGGTGCACCTGGTGTTGCCGCGGCGCGAGCTGTTCAGCCGCGACAAGCAGCAGCCGAGCGCCTCGATCACGCTCACCATGGGCGGCGCCATCCGGCTCGAAAAGGAACAGATCGCCGCCATTCAGCACCTGGTCGCGGCGGCGGTGCCGGGGCTGGTTCCCGCCCGCGTTTCGATCATCGACAACAAGGGCAAGCTGCTCGCCCGCGGCTTCGAGGAGGACGGCGGCGACACCATGGCCGCCAAGGCCGAGGAGCGGCGCCGCGTGTTCGAGAATCGCATGGGCCGCACCATCGAGGAACTGCTGGAAAAGACCGTCGGCGCCGGCAAGGTGCGGGCAGAGGTCAAGGCCGACATGGACTTCGACCGCATCAGCACCACCGACGAAAGGTTCGATCCCGACGGCCAGGTCGTGCGCTCGACGCAGTCGGTCGAGGAATCCAACACCAGCCGCGACGCCGAAGGCCAGCAGCCGGTATCGGTCGGCACCAACCTGCCCGACGCCGGCGGCGCCGGCGAGAGCGCCTCCAGCGTCGCCGCCCAGAACCGCACCGAGGAAACCGTCAATTTCGAAGTCTCGAAGAAGATCACCAACCACGTCCGCGAAGCCGGGGTCGTCCGCCGCCTGTCGGTGGCGGTGCTGATCGACGGCGTGCGCGGCAAGGACGCCAACGGCGAGCCGACCTATACGCCGCGCAGCGAAGCGGAGATGGAGCTGCTGGCGACCCTGGTCCGCGGCGCCATCGGCTTCAACGCCGACCGCGGCGACACCGTCGAAGTCATCAATATGGAATACGCCGAGCACGTCGCCGAAGAGGTGCCGCTCGAGCTGTTCTTCGGGCTCGACAAGAACGACCTCTTGAGGATGGCCGAAGTCCTCGTCCTCAGCATCGTCGCCATCCTGGTCATCCTGCTGGTGGTGCGGCCGCTGGTGTCGCGCGCCTTCGAGAGCATCCCGTCGGCGGCGGCGGCCGGCGAGCGTCTGCTCGCCGATCAGGCCGCGGCAGCGGCCGCGGCGCTGACGGCGCCGGGTATGCCGAGCGAGCCCGAGGCGGAAGAGGAGCAGTTCGAGGAACTGATCGACATCGACCGGGTCGAGGGCCGGGTGCGGGCCTCGGCGGTGAAGAAGGTCGGCGAGATCGTCGAGAAGCACCCGGAAGAGGCGCTGTCCATCGTCCGCTCGTGGATGTATCAGGAAGGTTAAGGAAGCAGTCCCGCCATGGCACGGATGAAGGACGATTATCGGTCGCTGTCGGGTCCGCAGAAGGCGGCGATTTTCATGCTGTCGTTGGGGCAGAAGCACTCGGCGAAGCTGTTCGAGCGGATGGACGACGAGGAGATCCGCGAGCTCAGCCAGGCGATGTCGAGCCTGGGCTCGATTTCGTCCAACATCGTCGAGCGGCTGTTCGTCGAGTTCGCCGACCAGCTGTCGAGC
>DASWGT010000104.1:0-8266 GCA_036393575.1 Rhodospirillales bacterium
GCGAGGTACGCGAGGAAACCGGCCTCGACGTCGAGGTGCTTGGTCTGGTGGACGTGGTCGATACCATCCGCAACGACGAATCGGGCCGTATCCGTTACCACTACACCCTGGTCGACGTGTTCGCGGTCGCCCGCGCCGGCATGCTGCGCGCCGGTGGCGACGCCGCCGACGCCGCCTGGTTCGATGTCGCGGACATTCCCGGCCTCGGGCTGTGGTCGGAGACCGAGCGGATCATCGCCCTTGCGGTCGAGATGCACGAAGCCTTGGGCGCGCCGGATGGGGACGCGCCGGCGGAAGGCGGGCCTCGAGGTTAACCGCCGCCGATCTTATGCCAAAGGTGGCCGTAAAGCGGGCGGCTGCCGATCGTGACCGCGGCCTCGACGGCGGTTCCCGGGGTCAGGCGCTGGCGCGCCGGCGCCGGCCGCAACGGATCGCCGGCGATGGTGATCACCGCCTTGTGGTAGGCCCGGCCCTTGTCGTCGGTGGTCGGGGTTTCGGCGATCTCGGTCACCTGCCCCGGAATCCCGGCATGGCCGCCGGATGCTACTTTCACCGTCACCGCCGTGCCGACGCCGACGCGGGAGAGATCCTTGGCCGGGATCCGCGCCTCGATCGCGGTTTCGCCGACAAGCGGCAGGATCTCGAGGATCGTGGCGTCGGGTGCCATCGCCGCTCCGACCGCCGGCAGTCTGGCGGCGCGGACGATGCCGCCGACCGGCGCCGATACCGTCAGCCGACTCACCCGTTCGTCGAGCTGCTGGTAGGAAACGTTGAGGCCGTCGAGCGCCTTGTTGACCACGGTCAATTCGTCGAGCACGCGGCCGCGCAACCGGACATCGAAAGCGCGCAGCCGATTCTGGGCATCGGCCAGCGCCTTGTTGACGCGCTGGCGCTCGGCCGTCAGCTCGGCCAGGTCCTTGTACGCCTTGTCGACTTGGTTCTTGGTCTCCGTGTAGACGCCCTTGTCGGTCAGGCCCTTCTTGAACAGATCCTCGCGGAACTGCATTTCCTCTTCCAGTATGTCGGTATTCTTCGACAGCGCCTCCTGGCGTTTGGCAAATTCCTCGCCTTCCGTCGTCAGTTTCGCGATCTGCCCCTCGACGGCGCGGCGGTTCTTGTCGGTGATACCCTTCAGACCCTCGAACACGACGTTTTCCTTTTCGATCAGGCCCTTGTGATCGGGCATCGCGAACGAGAAATCCGGCTCCTTGCCGCTGCCGAGCGCCTTCAGTCCCGCCGCCAGCAGCCCGACGCCGGCGCGCCGCACTTTGATCTTCTCGAGTTCGTCCCGGAGCTCGCCCGACGTCAGGCGCAACAGGATTTGTCCTTCCTCCACCCGTTCGCCGTTCTTGACCAGCATCTCGGCGACGGTGCCGCCGTCGGCGTGACGGACGGTCTTGATCTCGCCGCCTGGGATCACCGTGCCCGGGATCGTCACCGTCTCGTCGACGCCGAGGAACCCGGCCCACGCGAGCAGCGCCAGCACCGCCACGGCGATGGTGGCGGCCGCCTTGCGGAACAGCGCGGGGCTGCCTTCCTCGTCGAGGACGACCGATTGGGCCATCACGCGCGGCCGGCGGTCGCCGAGGCGGATGCCGGTCGCGGCGTCGGGTTCGTTGGATGCGGCGATCATGGGATACCTCCGGTTGACGGCATCACGACTTTCGGCCGGCCGACGGAGCGGACCTTGCCCTTCTCGAGCCAGATGATCCGGTCGGCCATTTTCAGGTGACTGGGGCGGTGGGTGACGATGAACACCGTGGTCTGCGCGCGCAGGTTGGCGAGCGCCCGCATCAGGGCCTGGTCGCCCTTCATGTCGAGGCCGCTGCCGGGTTCATCGAGCAGCAAGATCGGCGCCCTTTTCAGATACCCGCGGGCCAGGTTCAGCCGCTGCAGCAACCCCGGTGACACCTGGCCGGCACCGCTGTCGCCGAGGCGTACGTCGAAGCCGGTGCGCTTCCACTCGCCCGAGCCTTGTTCGAGCGCCTCGATATCCTCGAGCGCCCCGGCCTGACGCGCCGCCCGACGCAGGTCGTCGTCGCTGGCGGTGGGATGCGCCAGGCGCAGATTCTGGGCGATGGTGCCGTAGAAGAACTGCGGCGTCTGTGGCACGTAGGCGATGGTCTGTCGCAGCTCGTGGACGGGAATCCCGAGCACGTTGCGCTCATCGATCAGGATGCTGCCCTGGTCGGGCCGGTACATGCCGGCGAGCAACTTGATCAGGGTCGACTTGCCGGCACCGTTGCCGCCGAGCACGGCGACGACGCGCCCCTTCTTCATGTCGAAGCTGATGTCGTTGAGGGCCGGCGGCAACTCCGGGTCGTAGCGGAGCGTCACACTGGCGAACCCCACCCTGCCCTTGAGCTGCGTCAGCACGTGGGCCGGCGGACCCGATTCGCGGGCGCTCTTGACCGCCATCAGCTCGTTGAGGCGGACGACGCCGGTTTCGACCTGGGTAAAACGGCCGAGAGACCCGATCGCTGCCTGCATTGGGATCATCGCCCGCCACGCCATGATCAGGCATGCGGCAAGTGCGCCGAGCGTCATTTCACCCGTCTGCACCCTGTAGGCGCCGAAGATCGCGGTCGCCAATCCGCCGCCGACGAGGGCGACGGCGCTGACCGCCGCCACCAGCGACGAGAACTGCGACGAATGGAACTCGTGCAACGCCGCCTCGGCCGACAGCTTGCGGTAGCGGGCGAGCCAGGTCGCCTCGGCCCCGCAATACTTGATCGCCCGCATGCCGGCGAGCGTCTCGACCGTCAATTGCTGCAGTTCGGCGGCGGCGCCCGCGGCGCGGGCGGCGCGGCGGCCGACCATCGCCCGGACCGACAACGCGAGGGCCGCGGCGAGCGCGATGGCCACTATCGGCGCCACGGCAATCCAGCCGCCGAGATAGGCGATCGCGACGACGAACACCAGGGCCATCGGCAGCTCGAACAACGCCGGCGCGGCCGGTCCGGTGAGGAACTCGCGTGCCGTCTCGAAGTCGCGGATGCGGCTGACGTGGGCGCCGACGGTAGTGCGCTCGATCAGCGCCAGCGGCAGCGACAACGTCTTGCGGAACGCCTCGATGCCGACGATGTTGTCGAGCCGGGCGCCGACGAACGAGAAGATGCGCGAGCGGATCGACCACAGCACCCAGTCGCAGGCCACCGCGATGCCGACGCCGACCGCGAGATAGGCCAGTGACGACAGCGAGCCGGCCGCCACGACACGGTCGTAGATGGCAAACACGAACAGCGGCGTCGCCAGGTTGAGGAACGTCATCAGCAAGGTGATGCCGAGCGCTTGGCGGAACAGGCCCTTGAAGCGCGTACCGACGGTGCGGAACCAGTCGATGCCCTGCTGCTCAAGCGGTGGCGAGACGTCGGCCAGCGGCGTGAAGGTGTAGGCAGTGCCGGCCATGTCTCCGTCGGGAAGCTCCCCGTAGCGGCCGTGGGCTCCGTCGAACGCCTGCAGCGTCTTGCCGTCGCCGCTGACCAGCACCATCGCGGAACCATCGTTCGGCACGAACAGGCACGGCGCCATGTCCGGTTCGATGTCATCGAGGTCCCCTTCTTCGCCGTAGCTGTGGTAACCGAGCGCCGCGATGACGTTGCGGAACGCCGTGATGTCGAGGCTATCGGTGAAGTGCGGCAACGCCTCGGCGACCTCCTGGGGATGGCCTTGCCAGCCGAGAGCTTCCAACATCGGCAGCAGGCAGGCCGACAGATCGCTCGCCGCCCGAATTCCGGCCAGCGCGCCGCGATCGGCGCCCTCGCGATCGTGGGGCGGGAACGGAGTCCCCGTGAAGCCGCCGGCGGGGCGGGCGACCGGCTCCCGGCTGGCCAGCGCCGCGCTCATGCCGGTTGCGGCCCCGGGGCCGCTTGCGGCGGCGGGGCGACGCGGCCGCCGGCCTGCTGGGAGGCGTGGGCAGCACCTTGCGACGGCAGCTTGTGCTCGAACAGTCCGGCGTCGCGGATCTCGAAGATGCGGTCGGACAGCCGGAGCATCGACGGCCGCTGCGTCACCATCACCAAAGTCACCCGGCCGCGCAGCCGCATCAGCACCTCCAGCAGCCGCGCGTCGGCCGGGCCGTCGATGAAGGCGTTGGCTTCGTCGAACAACAGCACCCGCGGCTTGTCGACCAGTGCCCGGGCGATGGCGATGCGCTGCCGCGTGCCGCGCGGCAGCTTGTCTTCCGCGCCCTCCCCGATTCGGGTTTCATAGCCCTTGGGCAACTGGTTGAAGACGTCGTCGAGGCCGAGCAGCCCGGACATGGCCAGGGCGTCCTGGGCGCGGTCGTCGCGGAACATGGTGATGTTCTGCAGAACGGTGCCGTTGAACACACGGGCTTCCTGCGGCAGGTAGGCGACCTGGCGGCGGACCTGCGCGGGATCGCATTCACGGAGATCGTAGCCGTCGATGCGGGCGACGCCGGCGGTCGGTGTCAATATGCCCATCATCAGGTACAACAATGTCGTTTTGCCGCTGGCGCTGCGGCCGACGATGCCGACGGTCTGGCCCGCCTCGATGTGCAGATCGATGTTGTTGAATATCGGCGGCAGATCCTCGCCGTCCTTACCCTTGCCGTAGTTGAAGCTGACCCCGTCTAAATCGACGGCGCCCTTGATCGCCGGCAGCTCCAGGAGCCCGGTCGGCTTGTCGACGGGCATGTCCAGGATTTGTTGCAGCCGCTTGCGGGCGAAGCCCGCCGCTTGGAACCTCGGCCACAGGGCGGCCATGTCCTCGAACGGCTGCACGGCGCGGCCGGCGAGCAGGATGGCGGCCGCCAAGCCACCGACGGTGAGGCTGCCGTCGATGACGAAGAGGGCGCCGGCGCCGGCGACGCCAATCAGCGCCAACTGCGCCAACACCGCCCCGAGGCCCAGGCTTCGGCCCTGATGGAGCGCCAGTCGGTAGTCGGCGTCGGCCGAGGTTTCCTGTAGCCGCTCGTAGCGGCGCAGCATCTGTTCTTCCATGCCCAGGCCCTTGACGGTCTGCACGCCGCTCAAGACCTCGATGATGAAGCCGAGGCGCCGGTCGTTGGCGAGCATTCCCTCCGCGATCGCCGAGCGCAGCTTCCCGACGGCCAGGGCAGCCAGGCAAAACAGCGCGATCAGGGCGATCGGCACCAACACCAGGGTTCCGGCGAGATAGGCGATGACGCCAAGGAACAGCAGCACGAACGGCAGGTCGGCGACGGCGCCGATGGCGCGCGCGCCGTAGAGCTCGCGCAACGGCTTCAGGGCGTTGAGACGCTCCAGGTAGGCACCGGCGCCGCGTTTTTCGAAATCGGTGATGGCGGCGCCGAGCAGGCGTTCGACGGCGCCGCAGCCGGTCAGGTGTTCGAAGCGCGCCCCCATCCAGCCGCCGACGTAGGCGCGGCCGATCCTGAGCAGCGCCTCGAGGATCAGCGCGCTGGCCACCCCGACCGCCAACCAGAACGTCGCGGCGGCATCGCGCTCCGGGATGACGTGGTCGAAAATCCGCATCAGCGCCAATGGCATGGCCAAGGCGAGGATGTTGAGGAACAGCGAAGCGACGGCAATGTCGAACACGCCGCCCGGCATGGTGGCAATGGCGCTCAGCCGGAGCCGGCCCGGCCGTTGCTTTTTCATGCGCTGGAACATGTGCGCTCTGTCACCGCCGCGATCCCAGGTTCACTCTCCGATGCCCCGTCGGATGCCGGACCGAATGCCGGCTGGCGGACGCCGAAAGGCCCGGCGCTCTCCAGGGAATCCCCGTTCTATCGCTAATAAATTATGCTTAACAATCCGTTAGCGGCGCACCGATTGCGGCGCCGCGAGCCGGCCGGCGGTGATCATTTGGCCGGCAGCTTGTCGTTCAATTCGGCAATAACGCCCCGCGCCTTGGCCATCGCTTCCACCTTCGGCATCCCCGGCGCCAGCCGCGGGTCGTAGAGCGCCTTCAGGATGATCAGATCGGTGCGCGTCAGGTCGGTCCGCCGGCTGTCGTCGTGGAAGATCGAGGGACTGATGTCATTGCTGTCGTTGGGTAGCCCCAGGCTTTGGGTCATTTCCTCTAATAAACAATGGTTTATACGAATAAGCAACCGTTCTGCATTAACTACGATGACGGCCCGCTGGATGCTGCCGGTGCGGTCGTCGGCCCAGATCACGAAGTAGCAGCCGCCCTCCGCCGCCATCCGCTTCAGCAGTGCCGGATCGGCGTCGACCAGCCGCGGATCGGCCATGTAATTGCGCGGCACGAAATTGATCATGAAATTCGGCGGCTCGCCGGTGATTTTGGCGTCCTCGGTCTTGATTCCGGTGGCCTCGACCAAACCGTTGAGGTGCTTCTGGATGAAATTGAGAAACGGCTTCTTGACCTTGATCGGCGTCAACGCCCGCACTTCCTTGCCGCCTTCATCGGTCTTCGTCTCCTCGAAGGACCGCACCGCGATGCGCAGCGGCCCGGTCCACTTCTTGATGACCCGGGATGGTGTCACGGCCGCGTATTCGGAGCCGAAGACGATGGTTTCGAAGTACTTGACCAGCTTGTCCACGGATGGCGGCGGATCGATCGGCTCCTGCTGCGCCGCCAGCGGCAATGGCAGCAGCGCCGAAGCGGCGACCAGACATGCCGCCAATGCCGCCGACAGCCGCCATCGGCGGCCGGCGCACGTCGCAGTTGCCCGTGAAATTCCATAGGCCGAGCAAAGGGTTGCGGCGGACCCCATGCCGTTATTGAGTCCAATGAATGTGGTTAAACAATGGCTTTCTCAGCTGCCGTCGGGCTGGATGGTCCACGATTTCAGGATCGCGTCGGCGACCGGCCGGAAGGTTTCGAACCGCGCCTCAGGTGCGCTGTAGATCCAGACATGGGTGACGATTCCCTTTGGCCTCGGCACCACTATAATCCAGCGTCTGTAGCGTTCGCCGCCGAACGAATAGGTCACCAGCATCTGTCGGCCGGCGAGGCTGTACCGGGCGCTTTTGTAAGTCAGCGGCTGCTCCATCAACACCACCACGTCGCGGGCCTCGCGGTCGAGCAGCGCTTTTTGGTCGGCGAGCGTCCACTCGGTCGCTTGGGCCGCCGTGGCCGTGGTCGGCGGTTGCACGTTCTGGATGATGATTCTGGCGAAGTAGGCGTCGGTGCCTTTGGGACCGCTGAAGGTGGCGATCGTGGCGGCAGGCTTGGCGGCCTCCCAGTCGCCGGGGTAATCGATCGTATAGCCGTAGCGGGCGTCGGCGAAGCGCTTCGTCCGAACCACCGGCATCGGCGGCTTGGCCGGCGCGGCGCGGACTGGCGGCAACGCGGCGGCGGCCGGTTGGTCCGCCGTGGCGGGCCGGAAATTGTCGAGCACCCACTGGAACTCGCGGTCGAGGACCTCGAACCGCTCGCGCGGCGCGAAGAACATGAACACGAAATCGGTCTTGATGCCGCGCGCCATGATCAGCTTGGCCTGGCTCCCGGCGCCCTCGTACTTGGCCTCGACACCCTGAAGACCGGCCACCGTCGCCGGCTGTTCCTGGAGCTTCACGGAAAACGGCTTGCCCTGCCCCAGGTACTGGGCCTCGAATTTGTCGTTCAACTTCGGCAGCGGGATTTGCGGGTTGGCATCATTGGTCTGTATGATGATCCGGTAGCCTTGGCGGGAATCCAGGATCACCCGCTCCTTGTCGGGCTCCGAAACCTGGACGCCCTTCGGCACCGGGATGACGAATTGGCGCGCCGGGTGGACGTAGTCCCGCACCTCGGCGTCCTTGGCGGGTGTGCCGGTCGCTGGTGGCTGCTGGCGGGCCGGTGGTTGTGGAGGTTGCGACTGGGCGATGGACGCCGGGTTGGCTACGAGCGCAGACGGGACTAACGCCAACGCCAGCACGCTTGCCGCCGCAACTTTCCAGCGCATGATTTCCGGGGCCTCCTCGGCATAGGGATGGCGATTGCCAGGATGCCTAACCTACGGCATATTTTTTTTAAAATCGGTTAACTTTTGCCGTTGTAAACTGGCCAAATCGGCGCCTTGCAGGCCTCTTATCCTGGCCCCCGGGCCGCATGCCCCGACCGGTTTTAACGGCCAGCTCACGGAGTGTCGAGTCGTATGGCACGGATGAAGGACGATTATCGGTCGCTGTCGGGTCCGCAGAAGGCGGCGATTTTCATGCTGTCGTTGGGTCAGAAGCACTCGGCGAAGCTGTTCGAGCGGATGGACGACGAGGAGATCCGCGAGCTCAGCCAGGCGATGTCGAGCCTGGGCTCGATTTCGTCCAACATCGTCGAGCGGCTGTTCGTCGAGTTCGCCGACCAGCTGTCGAGC
>DASWGT010000105.1:0-13609 GCA_036393575.1 Rhodospirillales bacterium
AAGCATTTTGCAGGGATTCCTGGAGACGTCCAACGTCAACGCGGTCGAGGAGATTTCGAACCTGATCTCGGCGCAACGCGCTTACGAAATGAACTCGAAGGTGATTCAGACGTCCGACGAGATGATGGGCACGCTGACGGCGCTGCGTTAAGGAGAAGTCCGATGAAGAAGCTGCTTATCGCTTTGATCGTGACGGTTCTGCTGATGCCGGCGTCGGTGGCCGCGGCAGGCAAGTCCGCCGTCAAGGCGCCGCCGGGCGAGCCGGTGATGCTGCGCGAATCCATCACCGTCAACAGCAAGGTGGTGCGCCTCGGCGATCTGTTCGTCGGCGTCGGCGACAAGGCGGACATTTCCGTAGCCTATGCCCCGGAGCCGGGCAAACGCGCCATCTTCGACGCCAACTGGCTGTACCGGGCGGCGCACGCCTACAAGCTGAACTGGCGGCCGCTCAGCCTTCAGGACCAGGTGGTGGTCGAGCGCGAAAGCCTGATGGTGACCCGCGAGGAGATCGAAGACCACATCCGCGCCGCGCTGATCGAGCGAGGGGCGGATCCGGCGATGCAGGTCGAGCTGACCAACCGGATGATGCGAATCTACCTTCCCGGTACCGCCACCTCGACCATCGGCGTCGAGGACGTCGCCTACGAATCGCGCAGCGGGCGGTTCGCCGCCGTGATCGCGGCGCCGGCCGGCGAGCCGGCAGCGACGCGGGTACGGGTCAGCGGCCGGGTGCACAAGATCACCCAGGTACCGGTACCGGCGCGGCGGCTGGCGATCAACGACGTGATCACGGAGCGCGACGTCAAGTTCGTTGCCATCCGTGACGACCGCGTGCCGCGCGACGCGGTGACCAACGCCGACGAGCTGATCGGCATGGCGGCCAAGCGGGGCCTGCGCCCCGGCGTACCGGTGCAGAGCACCGCCGTGCAGCAGCCGATCCTGGTGCCCAAGGGGTCGCTGGTGACCATCGTGCTGCAGATCCCGAAGATGACGCTGACCGCCCAGGGCAAGGCGCTCGACAACGGCAGCGACGGCGACACCATCCGGATTACCAACTCCCAGAGCAAGAAGGTCATCGAGGCGGAAGTCACGGGTCCCGGAAAGGTCGTGGTCCGGTCCGCCGACGCGGTGGCGATAAATTAACGGCGCCCTTACGCGGCGACGAGCAAGGAGATGAGACGTATGAAACGCAAGATCGCGCGCAACGCCCTTCGCCTGGCCGCATTGAGCCTGGTGGCGGCGTCGTTGTCGGGCTGCAACCTGTTGACCCGCATGTCCGAGGTCGGCGGCGAAGGCCCGAAGCTCAGCACCATCGTGAATCCGATGGCGCGCCCCGATTACAAGCCGGTCAGCCTGCCGATGCCGGCGCCGCAGGCGGCCGAGGACAACCCCAATTCGCTGTGGCGGGCGGGCGCCAAGGCGTTCTTCAAGGACCACCGGGCCAAGGACATCGGCGACATCGTCACCGTCAAGCTGGCCCTCGCCGATAGCGCCAAGCTCGAGAACAAGACCGAGCGCGACCGCGACGACAGCGAATCCACCAACGTCACGACCCTGCTGGGCCTGGAAGCAGAATTCACGAAGGTGCTGCCACAGGCGGTCAACCCGGCGTCGTTGATCGACTTCGCCAACCGGCACTCGACCTCGGGCGACGGCGAGATCGACCGCAAGGAAACCATCAGCCTGACGTTCGCCGCGGTGGTCACGCAGATCCTGCCGAACGGCTCGCTGGTCATCGTCGGCCGCCAGGAAATCCGGGTCAACGCCGAGCTCCGCGAGCTTCTGGTCACCGGCGTCGTCAGGCCGAGCGACATCGAATCCGACAACACCATTACTCACGAAAAAATAGCCGAAATGCGCGTCGCCTACGGCGGTCGCGGTACGCTGAGCCAGATTCAGCAACCCCGCTGGGGCACGCAAATCTGGGACATCATCTTCCCGTTCTAGGTTCGGCTTCTTGAACCTGGCAACTTAAGGCCGGTGCGAAAGCACCGGCCTCTTTTTTCGTGTCGGATGGTTTTCAATCGGCCGGGACAGCGACGCCCCTGTTCGCGGTCCGCCTACTCGTCGCGATGGGTTCGTTCCATCCGCTCGTGGCGCTCCTGGGCCTCTATCGACAGCGTCGCGATTGGCCGCGCCTCCAGCCTGGACAGGCTGATCGGCTCGCTGGTCTCCAGACAATAGCCGTAGGTGCCCTTGTCGATGCGGTCGAGCGCCTCGTCGATCTTGCCGATCAGCTTGCGCGCCCGGTCGCGGGTACGGAGCTCCAGCGAGCGCTCGGTCTCGATCGAGGCGCGGTCGGCGATATCGGGCTCCATGCTGCCCCCTTCCTGGAGATGCTGCAGGGTATCGTTGGACTCGCTCAGGAGATCGGCCCGCCACTGGTTCAGTTTTCGGCGGAAGTACTCGAGCATCCGGGTATTCATGAAAGGTTCGTCGGACGACGGACGGTAATCGGGGGGCAGCGTGACGTTCATGCTTCTTGGGCTCCCAGATCGGCTGTTTTTTTGAGAGGCCGGAATATAGGTAAGGCAGGCCCGCATCGCAAGAGACAAATTTGCGACGGCCCCCGACCTTAAATTGTTGCAAATCCTCGATAATCTGAAAGCCGCCGCGACCACGGCCAGAATTCGCTTAGCGGTCCCGGGTCAGTTTCGCGATCTCGACCTCGGCCCTGAGTTCGATCTCTTCGATGATCTCGTTGAGTTTCGGGTCGTCGCTTTCCTGGCGCTTCTGGCGCAGCCGCTGCGCCAGTTGGGTCAGGCGTTCCTTGGGCACGGCGCCGGCGAGGATGGAGATCCTGAGCTCGTCGAGGCGGCTCAACAGGTCCTCGCCATGCTGCCTGAGCAGTCCTCGCGACCGCCGGTCGACGGCATCCGGAACTTCCTGCAAGGCAAAGACCGAATCGACCGCCCCTGCCTTGCCGGACGGCTCTACCGCGTGCGGGCTGTCGGCGTCGGCGGCGCCGAACGCGCCGCGCAAGCTTTCGGCGAAGGCGCCATCTGTGGCGGCGGCTTTCTTCTTCTTGACGCCAGCGGCGTCTTTCGGGGACCCGACCTTCGAGATTTTCATTGGATGGACATCTGGCCTGGCGACAACCGGGGTTTCGGCAATAGCGCCGGGTCGGCCCGCCGCCCGGCAGCGGGCGCGATGGTCGCCGGGATTGTGCCGAAACAAGGCGCCAAATGCCAGCACATTTGCCCCCCGCGAATGGCCGCCGAACCGGGGCCGAAACCGCAGAGTCGGCCGCCGAAATGATAGTAATGATAATCATTCGCAATTTTGCTTGCGTTTATCGGCGAGCCCCGATATAAGACGCGTCCGGGTAGATTTTGCGAATTATTCTTAATTGCAGAATTAGAATAAGGAAAATCTGACATGCTGCGTAAGCTATCGACTGTGCTGGCGCTGACCCTCCTCGGCATCGCCGGCTGGGCGTCCTTCGCCACCGCCGCCGCTCCGGAGGTCAACCTCTATTCCTACCGCCAGCCGTTCCTGATCAACCCGATGCTCGACGCCTTCACCAAGGCGACTGGGATCAAGGTCAATGTGGTTTTCGCCAAGGAAGGCGTACTCGAGAAGCTGAAGGCCGAAGGCATGAACAGCCCCGCCGACGCGGTGCTGACGGTCGACATCGGTCGTCTCAACGACCTCGCCGAGGCCGGCCTGCTGCAGGGCGTCAAGTCGCCGACGCTGGAAGCCAACATTCCGCCGCAGTACCGCCATCTCGACGGGCTGTGGTTCGGGCTGACCACTCGCGCCCGGGTGCTGTTCGTCTCCAAGCAACGGGTCAAGGATGGCGCCATCGCCCGCTACGAGGATCTCGTCGACCCGAAGTTCAAGGGCCGCATCTGCACCCGCTCGGGCAAGCATGCCTACAATCTGTCCCTGATCGCCGCCATGATCGCCCACAAGGGCGAGCAGCAGGCGCAGGCCTGGCTTGAGGGCGTGCGCGCCAACCTCGCCCGCAAGCCGCAAGGCAATGACCGCGCCCAGGCCAAGGCGATCCACGAAGGCGTCTGCGACGTGGCGCTGGCCAACACCTACTACATGGGCGCCATGCAGACCAACGACAAACACCCCGAACAGAAAGAATGGGCGGCATCCGTGCGCGTCGTGTTCCCCAACCAGGGTGACCGCGGCACCCATGTCAACATCAGCGGCGCCGGCGTGACCAAGAACGCCAAGAACCGCGACAACGCCGTCAAGCTGCTGGAGTTCCTGAGCGGCGAGCTGGCGCAGAAACTCTATGCCGCCAAGAATTTCGAATATCCGGTGAAGGCCGGCGTCGAATGGGATCCGTTGGTCGCGTCATGGGGTCGCTTCCAGGCCGACAAGATCAATGTCATCGAGATCGCCAAGCACAGGTCCGACGCCAGCAAACTGGTGGACAAGACTGGATTCGATCAGGCGCGCGGAGGTTCCTGACACCTCGCGCGGCCACTACACGCGGAGCGGGCGCATCGCCGGCAGCGGATTGCCGGCGCGATGGTTTGTTTTTGCGCGTTTCGCGTCAGGCGGTAACGGAGTGACAGGGTGACGGTTGCATCGATCGCAGCCAATTTGCCGGCGCTGGCGCGCCGCTTCGGGCGTTTCGCGACCGATGGCTGGACTTTGGGCGCGCTGCTACTGGCCGCCCTCGTCGCGGTGCCAGTAGCAGCGGTGATATGGCTGGCAATTGCCCCTGGCGACGACATCTGGAAGCATCTGGCGTCGACGGTGCTTCCCTATTACGTCAGGACGACACTGATCCTGATGCTCGGTGTCGGTGTCGGCACATTCGTCATCGGCACCGGCACGGCGTGGCTGGTGACCATGTGCCGGTTCCCAGGGTGCCGCGTTTTCGAATGGGCGATGTTGCTGCCGCTGGCGGTGCCGACCTACGTGCTGGCCTATGTTTATACCGACCTTCTGGAATACGCGGGGCCGGTGCAGCGCGTGCTTCGCGGTCTCGCCGGGTGGCAATCGCGTCAGGATTACTGGTTCCCCGAGATCCGCTCGCTCGGCGGCGCCATCGCGGTGATGACGCTCGTGCTCTACCCCTACGTTTACCTGCTCAGCCGCGCCGCGTTCCTGGAGCAATCCGTGTGCGTGCTCGAGGTCAGCCGTACCCTCGGCAAGAGCCCGTGGCAGGGGTTCCTGTCGGTCGCCCTGCCGCTCGCCAGGCCGGCGATCGTGGTCGGGGTGTCGCTGGTGCTGATGGAGACGCTCAACGATTTCGGCACCGTGGATTTTTTCGCCATCGGTACCTTCACCGCCGGCATCTACGACGTGTGGCTGAACATGAACAGCATCACCGGCGCCGCCCAGTTGGCGAGCGTGCTGCTGCTGTTCGTGCTGGTGCTGATCGCCGTCGAGCGGGTCGCCCGGCGCGGTCAGCGTTACCACCACACCTCGTCCAAGTACTCGACGCTGCCGAGCTATCGACTCGCCGGCGGCCGCGCCGCGCTCGCCTTCGTCGCGTGCCTGGCGCCGGTAGCGCTCGGGTTCCTGGTGCCCGGCGGCGTGCTTGCCAACTACGCTCTCGTCCACTACGAGGAAACGCTGTCCGGAAATTTCTGGAGTTACGCCCGTAACAGCCTGATGCTGTCGTCGGTGACGGCGTTCTGGGCGGTGCTGATCGGGCTGTTCATGGCCTACGGCGCCCGCCTCGGCGGCGGCCCCGTGGTCAAGGCCGCGACCCGCTTCTCCAGCACCGGTTATGCGGTGCCGGGCGCGGTGCTGGCGATCGGCGTCATCATCCCGATAGCGGCGCTCGACAACGCCCTCGATTCGCTCTCCCGAACCGCCTTCGGTGTGCCGGTGGGCCTGCTCATCAGTGGCACTTTGTTCGCCGTCGTCTACGGCTACCTCGCCCGCTTTACCGCGCTGTCGTTCGGTACCCTCGAGGCCGGGCTGGTCAAGATCACGCCGAGCATGGACGGCGCGGCGCGGACCCTCGGCTGCGGGCCGGCGGCGCTGTTGCGGCGCATTCACCTGCCGATGATGCGCGGCAGCGCGCTGACGGCCGCGCTGCTGGTGTTCGTCGATTGCATGAAGGAACTGCCGATGACGGTGATCCTGCGGCCGTTCAATTTCGACACGCTCGCCACCTACGTGCACCAGTTTGCTTCCGATGAGCTGTTGGAGGAAAGCGCGCTCGGCGCGCTGACCATCGTCGCCACCGGCATCCTGCCGGTGATCCTGCTCAGCCTTACGATCGCCCGGTCCCGACCCGGCCACGGCGGCGCCCGCCGTCCGGTGGATGAGATCAGCCTGGAAGGCGTTGCGCCATGATGATCGGCGGGCTGCACATCAACAACGTGTCGCACGCCTTCACCGCCGGCAGCCCGGTGCTGAACGGAGTGTCGGTATTCGTGGCGCCGGGCGAGCTGGTGTGCCTGCTCGGGCCATCAGGGTGCGGCAAGACAACTTTGTTGCGCGTCGCCGCCGGGCTGGAGGTGCTGCAGGTAGGCCAGGTGCGGGTTGGCGAGCGGGTCGTCGCCGAGGGCCGCCACGGCGTCCATGTGCCACCGGAAAAGCGCGGCATCGGCCTGATGTTCCAGGACTATGCGCTGTTTCCGCACCTGACGGTGCTGGAGAACATCACCTTCGGCCTCAATCACGCGCCGCAGCGTCGCAAATGGGCATCAGAGGCGTTGGCGCGCATGGGCCTCGAACCCTATGCCGGGGTCTATCCGCACATCCTGTCCGGCGGCGAGCAGCAACGGGTGGCGCTGCTCCGGGCACTGGCGCCGGAGCCGCAGGTGTTACTGCTCGACGAGCCGTTCTCCGGCCTCGACGTCACCCGCCGCGCCAGCATCCGGGCAGAGACGTTGGGATTGCTCAAGGAGACCGGGGTCGCCACCCTGATGGTCACCCACGACCCGGAGGAGGCGATGTTCATGGCCGACCGTATCCTGGTGATGAATGACGGCCGGGTGATCCAGGACGGTACCCCGGTCGAGACCTATTTCGAGCCGGCGACCGCCTTCGTCGCTGCCCTGTTCGGGCCGGTCAACCGGCTGCGTGGCGTCGTCCGGGGCGGCCACGTGGCGACGCCTCTCGGCACCTTCGACGCGACCGGGTTCAAGGACAACACGGCGGTGGAGATCCTGATCCGGCCGGAAGGCCTGCGCCTGGCGCGGCCCGGCGAGACGCCGGAAGTGCGCGCCGGCGACGTTCCGTGCAAGCCGGCACCGGTCAGCGGCCGCACGTCGCAGCGAGCGCCGATCCGCGCCGTCTCGGCGCGGCCGCTCGGGCGGTCCAGCCACGTGGTACTGAGGGTGCCCGACGGCGATGGCCAGGCGCTTACCATCGAGGCGCGGGTACCGGGCGTATTCCTGCCGCAGCCGGGCGTCGAGGTCCAGGTCACCGTCAACCCCCGCCAGGCCCACGTTTTCCCGACCAAGTGAGGGGTTCTAGGCGCGGCTTCGGCGGCCGCGCCCGGCAATAATTGCTCGGTCAAGCCGCCGCCGCCCACCGACGCGGCAGGACCTGCCTAGGCGCGAACGTTAACTATCAAGTAAAATCAATTGGTTAAAACGTCACAACGGTTGGCATCGTTCTTGCGACCTTGAGCCCGGCATTGCGGCCGGTGGCGCCACCGGTATCACTTTCGCCGGAGCAACTTCATGGGCTATTCGCTGTTCCAGTCGTCGACGCTCGGCATGATGAGCCAAGCGCATGCGCTGAACACCATCGGTAGCAACATCGCCAACGTCAGCACCGGCGGCTTCAAGAGGACCGAGACCCGCTTTGAGACGGTGCTCAGCAATACCATCCGCACCGGCGCCGGCGCCGACGGCGCGGTGTCCTTCGCCAGCCCCGAATCGGCGTTCGGCGGCGTCAAGCCGAAAGATTACCAGATCATCGACCAGCAAGGCATCGTCACCGCCACGGCGCGCGACCTCGATTTGGCGATCGTCGGCGGCGGGTTCTTCCAGGTCAGTCCGGACTTGCAGGTGTCCGGCCAAATCTTCTACACCCGCGACGGCAGCTTCGAGATCAATGTCGCCGGCGCGACGACGACGGCGACCGACGCTTTCGGCAACACCTTCACCATTCAGGAAGGTTATCTCACCGACAAGAACGGCCATTTCCTGCTCGGCGCCGCCGCCGACGTGAACGGCCAGTTCACGTCTACGACGTCGGCACCGATGCGGGTCGATCAGTTTGCGTTCGCCAACCAGTTTCAGGCGACAACGGCCGCCGCCGTCGGCTTCAATCTATCGTCCTTGGCGCAGTTCGGGGACCCGAGCGACAACTTTGCGCTCAAGATCATCGATTCCAACGGCGCCGAGCGTACTTTGAGTTTCAGTTTCAACAAGACACTGACCGCCAACCAATGGCGGATGCAGGTCAGCGGCGACAACCTGACCACATCTTCGATTACTCCCGGCGCAGCGTTCTCGCTAGCCACGGGCACCGGCACCGGCCGTGTCCTGGTGCTCGATCCGGCGACTCGCAATATCAGCATCAACAGTGAAAGCTTGCAAACCGCCCCCGTCCCCGGCGTGTTCCAAGGCCTGCAGGCGGGCGATCCGATCACCATCACGGGCTCGGCGGGCAACGATGGCACGTATACCATCAGCGCGATTTCGGCCGATTTCTCGAGCATTACGGTCGACGTGGCGACGCCGCTCCCCGGCGGCGCCGAGACCGTAACCACCGCGGCCACGGTAAGCTCGACACAATCGATCGCCGACCCATTGATATTTTCCAGCGACGGCTCACTGACATCACCCACCAGCGTCACCATTGCCCTGACGTGGAGCGACGGCGCCACCAACTCATTCACATTGGATATGAGCACAGCGACGCAATTCAATGGCGAGTTCACGATCTTCAACACAAGCCAGAACGGGCTCGCCGCCTCCAACATGAGACAGATCAGTTTCGATGCCGCCGGCCACGTCATTGGCGAGTTCGAGGACGGCACCTCCCGCAAGATCTACAAGGTGCCGCTCGCCACCTTCGTCAATCCCAACGGCCTCGAAATCAAGAACGGCAACCAGTTTGCCGAGAGCCCGCTGTCCGGTGCGGCACGGGTGGTGTTCGCCGATCAGTCGGGAATCGCCATCCTGTCGCCGAACGCGGTCGAGGTGTCGAACGTCGACCTGGCGAGCGAATTCACGCAGATGATCCGCGTGCAGCAGGCCTATAATTCGTCGGCCACCGTGTTCAAAACCGTCGACGAGATGACCATCGTTGCCCGCGACCTGAAGGCCTAAGGCCCGGCCGGCGGCCGCCGATTCCGACTATCCGTCTCCGGCACGCCCCGCGGTCGCGTCGGCTGCGGTGCGGTTTTCCAGGCGCCCCTGCGTGCCCTCCACCCCGCCCCTCCCCGCCCCCTCGGTTTCCGGTCATCCCGGCAAAATCTGCCGGGCAGGCCCGGACAGGCGCCACTCGCGGGCCGGCGGCGGCCCTGTGGTTCCGATGTAAAATCGAAATTTTTCAATGACTTGGGTGGAACCTCGCCTTGGCACGGAATTCGCAACGAAAAGAGCGCTGGAAATCGGGTTTTCCCCGAATTTCAACGAATTGGAACGGAACGAAACAATGACCATGACGGCAATCACCATCGTGCGCACCGGCTGCCGGACGCCCTGGATCGAGGCGTTCCGCAAGGCCGCCGTCGCCACGCTCGCGGCAATCCTAATGCTGCTGATCGCCGCCGGCCCGGCCGACGCCGCCTCGCGGATCAAGGACATCGTCGATTTCGAGGGCGTCCGCGACAACATGCTGGTCGGCTATGGGCTGGTGGTCGGCCTCAACAATACCGGCGACACCCTGAAGACCGGCCATTTCACGAAGCAGAGCCTGCAGGCGATGCTGAACCGGCTGGGCGTCAAGCCGACCGATACCGGACTCGATTCCAAGAACGTCGCCGCCGTCATGGTGACCGCTTCCCTGCCGCCGTTCGCCCGCCAGGGCAGCCGCATGGACGTCACCGTCAGCGCGCTCGGCGACGCTAAGAGCCTGCTCGGCGGCACGCTGTTGGTAACGCCGTTGCTCGGCGCCGATGGCGAGGTTTACGCAGTCGCCCAGGGGCAGCTGGCAGTCGGCGGCTTCCAGGCCGGCGGCCAGGCGGAAACCGTGACCAAGGGCGTACCGACCAGCGGCCGCATTGCCAGTGGCGCCATCATCGAGCGCGAGCTCGGCTTCGAAATGGCCAACAAGACGAAGGTCAAGCTGACGCTGCGCAATCCGGACTTCACCACCGCCCGGCGCATTTCCCAGGCGATCAATGCCTTCCTTGGCACCGCGGCAGCGGGCGCCAGCGATCCGACGACCATCCATCTCGAGGTCCCCGAGAGTTACCGCAACAACGTCGTCAACCTACTGACCGATATCGAGCAGCTTCGTGTCGAGCCCGATCAGCTGGCCCGCGTCGTCATCGACGAGCATTCGGGCACCATCGTCATGGGCGAGAACGTGCGCATCTCGACGGTCGCCATCGCGCAGGGCTCGCTGACGATCCGCATCACTGAGGCGGCGCAGGTGTCGCAGCCCGGCCCATTTGCCGAAGTCGGCACCACGACGACCGTGCAGCGCACCGACGTTCAAGTCGACGAGGGCGCCGACAAGCGGCTGGCAGTGCTGCAGCCGGGCGTCAGCATGCAGGAGTTGGTCAACGGCTTGAATGCGCTAGGTATCGGGCCGCGAGACATGATCACAATCCTGCAAGCGATCAAGACTGCGGGCGCGCTGCAGGCGGAAATCGAGGTGATGTGATGAACGGCTTGGCCAGCGACAGCCAGTTCCTGACGCAAGCCGACAACGCGCTTGCCGCGGGCCGATCGCTGCCGAACTCAAGACACGCCCAGAACCTTCGCCAGGCACGCAAGATTTCTCAGGAATTCGAGGCCGTGTTTCTCGGTCAAATGCTGCAGCCGATGTTCCAGAACATCAACGCCGCCGAGCCGTTCGGCGGCAGCCCGTCGGAAAAGATGTGGCGTTCGATGCAGGTCGACGAATACGGCAAGGCGATCGCCCGTGCCGGTGGTATCGGTCTCGCCGACGCCGTGTTCAAGGAAATACTGAAAGCGCAGGAGAACAGACAAAATGGATCCGACAAACCGCGTCAATGACTTGATCGTGATCACCGGCCGCCTGGCGGACCTGCTTGAGCGCGAAAACGACGCGCTGCGCAATCGCCGCAGCAAGGAGCTGAACGATATCCTCGACGAGAAGGTGACCCTCAGCCGCGTCTATGAATCGCGGATCATGGGCCTGACCGAGGCCGCGGACGCGCTCGACGAGGTCGACCCGGAACTGCGCGAACGCCTGCGCGGCGTCGGCGACAAGGTCAACGGGCTGATCGAGGAGAACGCCAAGTTGCTCAAGATCGCCATCGAGGCCAACCGGCGGGTCGTCAACCTGATCGCGGAAGCGGTAAAGGCCAGCGTGCCGTCGGCGGGCACCTATTCGCCGACCGGCGCCGCCACCCCGCAGGGCCACCGCGCCGCGCCGAGGAACGTCGCAATTTCGGTCGACCGCACGTTGTAGGGCCCGACCCGGAGAGCTTTTCATGGGCGACATCACCCAAGCGCTACGCACCGCGCAGAGCGGCCTGCTGGTCAACCAGCAGACGCTGAACATCGTTGCCAACAACATCGCCAACCTCAACACCGAGGGCTACTCGCGCAAGATCGTCAAGACCGAGTCGCGGGTCATCGCGGGGATCGGCGCGGGCGTGCAGATCTCCGACGTCACCCGCTTGGTCGACGAAGGGCTCTTGAAGAGCCTGCGCCTGGAATTCGGCGAATTGACCGCGTTCACCATCCAGCAGGACTTCTACTCGCGCACCCAGGACCTGTTCGGGGCGCCGGGCGACAACTCGACGCTTTCACATTTGGTCGAGGATTTCCAATCGGCCCTGGAGATGCTTGCCGTGTCGCCCGACAAATCACTGGAGCAGGCCGAGCTCATTCGCCGCGCCCAGGACATCGTGCTGCACCTGCAAGACATGAGCGCGACGATCCAGGAACTGAGGCTGCAGGCCGACGTCGCCATCGCCGACGCCGTCTCCGAGATGAACAACATCGTCCAGACCATCGACCAGCTGAACGACGATATTATCTCCAACGGCTCGGTCGGCCGTGACGTCACCGATCTACGCGACCGCCGCGACCAAGAGATCGACAAACTGTCGAAAATCGTCGACATCCGGTACTTCTTCCGCGCCGACGGCGACGCCGTGATCTTCACCTCCGGCGGCCGCACCCTCGTCGATACCGTCCCGCCGACCATCACCCACGTGCCGGCGTCGTCGGTGTCGGCGACCACCACCAAGGCCGAAGGCGACTTCGCCGGCATCTTCGTCGGCACCATCGAGCCTCGCAACGACATCACCGGCGAGCTTCGCGGCGGCACGCTGAAAGGGCTGGTGGACCTGCGCGACAACGTGCTCTCAAACATGCAAAGCCAGATCGACGAGTTCGCCGCCGAGCTGCGCGACACCTTCAACCAGATCCATAACCGCGGCGTCTCGTTCCCGGGCGCACAGGCCTACACGGGCACGCGAAATTTCATCGATTCCGCCAACCAAACCATCACCTTCAGCGGCACCGACGACACCACGGTGGCGCTGTTCGACGGCAGCGGCAACCAGGTCGCGGTGTCGACGATCCGGACCCTGGTCGGCGGTGCCTCGACGACCATCGACAACCTCGCGTCCGATCTGCAGACTTTTCTGCGCGCCAACGGCGCCGCCAGCGCCACGGTCACCGTCAACTCGGCCAAGAATTTCGAGATCAACCTCAATACGACGTCGGTGAACCTGGCGTTCCGCGACCAGACGGCGACCGCCAACGGCAGCACCGCCGAGGACGCCGTCATCCTATTCGACGCCAACTTCGACACCTTCACCGACGAGACGGTCAGCGGTTTCTCGAATTTCCTGGGGCTCAACGACTTCTTCGTCGACGGGCTCGCCGACAACATCTACGAATCGGACGTGCTGGTTAGCTCGTTCACCGCCAGCGCCTCGACGCTGACGTTCCGCGACAGCAACGGCGCGCTGACCGGCAGCCCGCTGAGCGTTTCCGCCGGCACCAGCCTGACCGACCTGGCGGATTTGATCACCAATAACATCACCAATATCACCGCCAGCGTCGTCCCCGATGGCTCGGGCGTGCGCCTGCGCATCGCTCACGACAACGGCTCCAGCTTCACCGTCACGCAGGCCGGCACCAACACGTTCCTGACCGACATCGGCATGCATTTAGCCGACGTGCGGGTCTCGACGGTTTTGAACGTGCGTTCCGATATCGCCATCACCCCAGCGAAGGTGACCACCGGGCTGATGCAGTTTGACTCCAACCTCGGCAGCAGCGGCCGGTATTTCATGAGCGTCGGCGAAGACACGGTGATCGAGGCGCTAGCCGAGGCGTTCTCTTCGGGCCATGGCTTCGACACGGCGGGCGGCCTCTCCCAAGCAACGAGCTCGTTCAGCGAATACGCGAGCAAGATCGTCGCCGACAACGCCCGGCTCGCCGCAAGCAACAAGAGCAACATCGAGCGGCAGCAGGCGCTGACGGATTCGCTGCAGTTCAAGTCCGATACGGTCAGGGGCGTCAATCTCGACGAGGAGATGTCGGACCTGATCGTCTTCGAGCAGGCGTTT
>DASWGT010000106.1:0-2512 GCA_036393575.1 Rhodospirillales bacterium
CGCCCCGTCGAGAAGGCGACGCAAGGCATCCGGAGAATCAATGTCGGTCAGCACGCCCGCATCCGCCACCGGCACCTCGCAAACGGCGTCGGCGTATTCGCCGATGAGATGGCGCGCGCCGGTATCGCCGCGGATATTCACCAATTCTCCGAAAAATTGCCGGCCCCACAATACCGGATTGCCGCGCTTGCCCTGAAACGTCGGCACGCAGATCGCGCGTCCCTCCACCGGATCGAATGCAGCGATTATCGCATCCATGTGGGCGGCAGAGACGTTCGGCATGTCGCCGAGACATATCAGCGCTGCGTCACAGTCGCCGGGCAGCGCGGCCACTCCCGCCGCCAGCGACGCGCTCAGCCCTTCGGCGTAACGATCACCGCGGACGATCTGCACTGACGGGCAGGCCACGGCGCGCGCGACGGCGTCCGCCTGGTGACCGGTCACCACGATGACGCCGTCACAGGTCGAGGCCAGCGCGGCGTCCACCACCTTTTGCACCAGGGGCGTGCCGCCGACTTCCAGCAAGAGCTTGTTGCGAACGCCCATCCGCCGGGACTGGCCGGCGGCGAGAATGACCGCGAAAATACGCGGCGCAACCGTGGAAGACACCGGCGGATCGGGCCGGCCCGATCGGGGCAGCGGGCGGTCGGGCGTGTCTTTCAGCAGCCCGCCGACGCCAAGCCCCATGATGACCTGCGGTCCGATGTCGATGTCCGCCGCCACGCGTCTCAGCACTTCATCGATGCCGTTGAACCTGGGCGAGCGCGCGCATCCGGGCAGACCGACCACGGGCACCTGGCCCCGGCGTGCTACCAGGATCAGGTTGCCGGGGTCCATGGGCATACCGAAATGGAGGATCTCGCCGCCGGCGGCAACGATGCCCGCGGGGACCACGTCGCGCCGATCGACGATGGCGGACGCGCCGGCCACCAGCACCAGGTCGGCTCCCTTCTCGATCCACGCCGTGATCGCGTCGCGAACCGACGCGGCATCGTGGGAACAGCGCCGTTCACCCATCAGGCGGCCGCCGACGCCGGCGATGCGTTCCCCCATCACGCGCGCTGTTTTGTCCAGCACCGCTTCACGCAGGCCCGGCCGGCGGGTTTGCACCAGACCCGCGCTTTTCGGCATGAATGGCGCCACCCGGATGGCCGGCGCTCTTTTTTCAAGCACTCCGTCCACCGCATCCAGAACGCGCTGCGGCACGGCGAAGGGAATGATTTTCACCGTGGCCAGCATCTGCCGGGGCGAGACCCGGGTGAAGCGCGGCAATGTGGCCAGGGTCACGGATTCGTGGATGCCGTTCAACGCATCGACGGTGCCGGCGTCTATTATCAGCAGGCCGTCACGTTCGGCAAACAGATTGACCCGGCCGGTGAACGCAGAACCCGCGCGAACGCCGTCACCGCATAATCGCGCAGCGACAAAGGCCGCCGCCGTGTCTTCGCCCACATCGTCGGCTTCGAGCCGGGCCACGGTCACCTGCTGAAAGCCCGCGGCACCAAGGCGCGCCATATCCTCGTTGCTGAGGACCCGCCCCTTTTTCAACGCGCCGTCGGGCAGCTTTACCGAGTGCGCCAGGATCGCGCCTTCGGCCTCGGCGACGGATACGTCGCCGAACTTCAACCGGAATCTGCCCCGCGCAGCACCTGGGTGGCCTGCGCCAGAATGGCGGTGGCGATTTCCGCGGGTGAGCGCGCGTGGATTGCCAGCCCCGCGGGGCCGTGGATGCGGGCAATATCGGCGTCGTCAAAACCCGCCCGGCGCAGGCGTTCCACGCGCTTTGCGTGGGTGCGCTTGCTCCCCAGGGAGGCGATATAAAACGCTTCGGAACGGAGCGCCACGGTGAGGGCCGGATCGTCGAGCTTCGGATCATGGGTCAGGGTGACGACGGCACTGCGCCGATCCGGTTTCAGCTGCGCCAGGGCGTCGTCCGGCCAGTTGCCCAACACATTGATTTCCGGGAACCGGGCGCTGCTTGCGAAGGCCCGGCGGGGGTCGACGACGGAGACTTCGTAGCCGAGCATGGCCGCCATCGGCGCGAGGGCCTGGCTGATGTGCACGGCGCCGATGATGATCATGCGAAGCGGCGGATTGATGGCTTGAATGAAGGCGGGTCCCGAGGGCGTGTCCAGGGCGTGGCTTTTATCCCGGCGCAGCGCCGCGGCGGCGCCCTCGACCACCGCCGGGCCGATATCCTCGCCGTCACCGGCAAGCACCCCGGCGTTGACGGACAACAACGCCTGGCGTCCGGAGTCCGTCCAGGTGACCAGCGCAACGGGTTGTTTTTCCCGCCTGGCCGCGAGTATTGCATCGAGGAGCGGACGCTTCATTCGACGCGTTCGATGAAGATTTGCACCTGGCCGCCGCAGGCCAGTCCCACGTCCCAGGCCTGCTCGTCGCTGACGCCGAACTCGAGGGTGCGATGACCGCCGCCGGCAATCACTTCCCTGGCCTCGCTGATCACTGCGCCTTCGATGCAGCCGCCGGAAACGGATCCGACGAACGCGCC
>DASWGT010000107.1:0-24534 GCA_036393575.1 Rhodospirillales bacterium
GGCTGATCCAGTTCTCGGCCAGCGCCGCGCTGCGCGCCCGCATCCCGGTCAGCATCTGCGGCGAGATGGCCGGCGATCCGCGCTACTCGGCGCTGCTGCTCGGGCTCGGCATCCGCGAGCTATCGATGACGCCGAGCAGCATCCCCAGGGTCAAGCAGCGCATCCGCGAGATGGACCTTGCCGCCGCCAACCACCGTGCGGGCGTCATCATGGACCAGATGGATTCGGGCCGCATCGCGACCCTCCTCGATGACTTCAACGCGCTGGCTTGAGCCGCCGACGATTTGCGAAACGGGCGCCGCCGGCGCGCCCCGGAAACGGCTTGCGGCTTGGCTGCGCGGCTGGTAAACCCGCCCCCTGGAATCGATGACAGGATCGATGCGCGGATCGACGCCGCACGCCGAAGATCAGGAGACCGCCGCCATGAGCAAGTCCGCCGACTTCAAGGTCGCCGACATCGCGCTGGCCGACTGGGGCCGCAAGGAAATCTCGCTCGCCGAGACCGAGATGCCGGGCCTGATGGCGATCCGCGACGAGTTCGCGAAGAAAAGGCCGCTGAAGGGCGCGCGCATCGCCGGGTCGCTCCACATGACCATCCAGACCGCGGTGTTGATCGAGACCCTGAAAGCGCTCGGCGCCGACGTGCGCTGGGCGTCGTGTAACATCTTCTCGACCCAGGACCACGCCGCCGCCGCCATCGCCGTCGGCGGCACGCCGGTGTTCGCGCACAAGGGCGAGAGCCTCGAGCAGTATTGGGATTACACCCACCGTATCTTCGAATGGGCGGATGGCGGCACCCCCAATATGATCCTCGACGACGGCGGCGACGCGACGCTGCTGATCCACCTCGGTGTGCGGGCGGAGAAGGACGCCGGCGTCCTCAAGAAGCCGGGAAGCGAGGAGGAACAGGTGCTGTTCGCCGCCATCGCGAAGCGGCTGAAGACGAAGCCCGGAGGGTATTCGGCGATCGCCAAGAACATCCGCGGCGTCACCGAGGAGACCACCACCGGCGTGCACCGGCTCTATGAGATGGAGAAGAAGGGCACGCTGTTGTTCCCCGCCATAAACGTCAACGATTCCGTCACCAAGTCGAAGTTCGACAACAAGTACGGCTGCCGCGAAAGCCTGGTCGACGGAATCAGGCGCGCCACCGACGTGATGCTGGCCGGCAAGATCGCCGTGGTCGCCGGCTACGGCGACGTCGGCAAGGGTTCGGCCGAGAGCCTGAGCAGCGCCGGCTGTCGGGTGCTGGTCACCGAGGCCGACCCGATCTGCGCCCTGCAGGCCGCCATGGAGGGCTACGAGGTGGCGACCATGGAGGAAGCGGCGCCGCAAGGCGACATTTTCGTCACCGCCACCGGCAACATCGACATCATCACCGTCGACCACGTGCGCGCCATGAAGGACCGCGCCATCGTCTGCAACATCGGCCACTTCGACAACGAGATCCAGGTCGAGGGCCTGCGCAATTTCAAGTGGACCAACATCAAGCCGCAAGTGGACGAGATCGAGTTGCCGGACGGCAAGCGCATCATCCTGTTGGCCGAAGGCCGGCTGGTGAACCTCGGCTGTGCCACCGGCCATCCCAGCTTCGTGATGAGCGCGTCGTTCACCAATCAGGTGCTGGCGCAGATGGACCTGTGGCAGAAGTCCGAAGCCTACAAGAAGAAGGTCTACGTGCTGCCGAAGCACCTCGACGAGAAGGTGGCGCAGCTGCACCTCAAGAAGCTGGGCGTGAAGTTGACGCGTCTCACCCAAGCGCAGGCCGACTACATCGGCGTCGACCCGCAGGGGCCGTTCAAGCCCGACTACTATCGCTATTAGGACTCCCCCTTTGACTCCCCGCCTCTTGTGGCCGGGGGAGCCTGCGACTAATCTTTGGCGGTGTTCGCCGGGACCGATCCGTTTCAGGCCTTCCTCGCCGGCGCCGTCATCGTGGCGCTGCTGTCGTTCGTGGCGGTGCTGCGCGAGCGCCAGCGGCTGCGCGACGTCGACCTTGAGCGCCGCCGGCTGGAGGCAGTGGCGGTCAAGGCGCGCGAGATGCTGGCGGCGGCCCCGGACGGCCTGTTCCTGTGGGACGGCGCCAACGGCGGCTTCACTTGCTCGCGGCGGCTGGCGGTGCTGTTAGACCTGCAGGCCGGCATCCATTCCCGCTATGACGACATCCGCGCCCGCTTCGAGGGCGAATCCCTGAAGGCGCTCGAGCACGGCGTGTCGCGGCTACGCGCCAACGGCACGCCATTCGACCTGTTGCTCAACTCCGGCCGCCGCCGCATCCAGGCGATCGGCGCGCGCGCCGAGACCGAGGACGGCGACATGCTCGCCGACATGGTGTGGATGCGCGACCTCACCGGCACCGGCGCCGGGACAGGGCGGCGCGTCGCTTCGGTCAACGCGTCGGGGCTCGAAGACCGCCACCTCACGGCGCTTCTGGACGCCATGCCACTGCCGGTGTGGCTCCGTGACTCGAACCTGTCGCTGGCGTTCGTTAACCGCGCCGCCCGCGACCTCGCCGAGAGCGACGCCGAGTTGGCCGACCAGGCCCGCCGCGAGGGCCGGCCGTTCAGCCAGCGCCGCCATCTCAAGACCAACGGCAGCGAGCGGCTGCTGGAATACACCGAAACCCCGCTCGGCACCCTCGGCGGCGGTGGCGACAAGGCGACCGGCGGTACCATCGGCTTCGCCATCGATCGTTCGGAATCCGAGGAGATCGCCGATCGCGCCGAGCGGCTGACCCATTCCCGCGACCAGGTACTGGAGACCGTCGATTCGGCGGTTGCCATTTTCGACGCCGGCGCCGAGCTGCAGTTCTTCAACGCCGCCTACACCCGCCTGTGGGACCTCGACGGCGAGTGGCTGACGTCGAAGCCCGGGCTCGGCGAAATCCTCGAGCGCCTGCGCGAGCGCCGCAGCCTGCCGGAGGTTGCCGACTTCCGCCAGTTCAAGATGCGCCAGCTCGAGCGGTTCGAGACCCTGGGCGAGCCGGTCGAGGAACTGCTGCACCTGCCCGATGGCCGCACGCTGAGGAGCCGCATCGGCCGCCAAGGCAAGGGCGGACTGGTGTTCGTCTATGACGACGTCTCCGAACGCCTCGACCTGGAACGCTCGGTGAAATCGCTCGACCAAGTGCAGCGGGCGACTCTGGACAATCTACACGAAGGCGTCGCGGTGTTCGGCAGCGACGGGCGGCTGAAGCTCTCCAACCCGGTGTTGGTGGCGATCTGGCGGCTCGACCAAAAAGACCTTGGCCCCGACTTCCATGTCGCCGATTTCGTCGACCACACTCGCAAGTTGGTCGCGATCGAGGGCGGTTGGGACGAGCTTAGCTGGGGCATCCACAAGGACAAGGTGGTCGGCCGCCTGATGAGCCGCGCCGCCGCCACCGGCCGTATTCGGCTCACCGGCGGCACGGTGGTCGATTACGCCAATGTGCCGCTGCCCGACGGCGCCATGCTGTTGAGCTACCTCGATGTCACGGACAGTACCCGCATCGAGCAGGCATTGAGAAGCCGCGCCGAGGCCCTGATCGAGGCCGACCGGCTGAAGTCCGAGTTCATCGCTCACGTCGCCTACGAGGTGCGTACGCCCTTGAACACCATCATCGGCTTCGCCGACATGCTCAGGCAGGAATACTTCGGCAAGCTGTCGACCCGTCAGGCCGAGTACGCCACCGGCATCCTCGACACCGGCCACGGGCTGATGGCGGTGGTCGGCGACATCCTCGATTTGGCCACCATCGAGGCCGGACGGCTGGAGCTCGATCGCGACACCATCGACGTGCACGCGATGTTGGTGTCGGCGCTCAACCTGGTGAAGGAGCAGGCGCGGAAGAAGGACCTTAACCTGGCGTTCGACTGCCCGCCCGACATCGGCTGGATCACCGCCGACGAGAAGCGTCTGAAGCAGGTAGTGTTCAACCTGCTGGTCAACGCCGTCACCTTCACGCCGGCGCGCGGCAACGTGCGCCTGGAAGCGCGTCGCGATGGCGATGAGCTGGCGATCACCGTCGCCGACACCGGCATCGGCATCCCGCAGGCCGACCGCGAGCGGGTGTTCCGGCCGTTCGAGCGCGGCGAGGCCGCCGACGCGGCCATAGGCGGTGAAAAGAGCGGCGCCGGGCTGGGGCTCAGCCTGGTCAAGAGCTTCATCGCGCTGCATGGCGGCGTGGTCGAAGTCAAGTCGCCGCCCGGCCGCGGCACGACCATCACCTGCCGAGTGCCGGCAACAGGCCCGCGGCCGTCGGCCGGAGATGGCGACGCCGCCTAGTCCCTATGAAGCCGTTCCGTGCCAATCACCGGCAACTGAGGCCGGAGAAATAACTGGCCAGCTCGGCGATGTCCTGGTCGTTGAGCATGATGCCTCGCGGGCCCATCACCGGATGCACGCGCAGGCGGTGCGCGACGCCGGTCGGCTTGTCTCTGTCGATGCCGCGGAACGCTTTGAGCTGGTTATCGAGATAAGTCTCGCGCTGACCGGCGAGTCGGGGCACCAGCGGGTTGGTGCTGCGGCCGAAGGCACCGTGACAGCCGGCGCATTGGTTGGCCATCTGCGCCGCCAGCTCGCCCTTGTCGAGCTTTTCCGGGGTGCACGGGCGCGCCGCGTAGTAGGCTGCGAGATCATCGGCGTCGGCGTCGGTCAGCCCGGCCGCCTGGTGTCCCATCACCGGGTCGTAGCGGACCGCCGGCTCTCCGGACTTGACCTGGCCGAGTTCGGTGCGCCGGAAGGCCTTGATCTGAACGACCAGGTAGGCCTCGTTCTGGCCCGCCAGGTTGGGAATTTCCGGATGCGCGCCGATGCCGGTGGCGCCGTGGCAGGCGACGCACAACACTGCCTTGGCCTTGCCTTTTTCGACGTCGCCGGCACTGGCGCCGCCGATTCCCGCCGCCAGCACCGCCGACAGCGCCAGAACGATCGTGCGACGCAAGGGTTTTCCGGCGCTCATGGCTTGTCTCCTGGAAAGGATGCGGTCTCCATCAAATATGGACTTCGGCGCCCGGCGCCGCAACCACCCGGCTGCGGATGTCGAATCCGCGGAAGACCCCCTTCGGCCCGCCGGCTCAGCGGCAGCGGCGGCCGGCGAAATAGGCGGCGAGAGCCGTTATGTCGGCGTCGTCGAGGATCACCGATTGGCGGCCCATAATCGGGTCAGTACGGACGCGGGGCTCGGCGCCGGGCTTGTGGCCAGAATCGCGAAACGCCCGTAGCTGATTTTCCAGATACCGTTGCCGCTGCCCGGCGAGGTGCGGCACCGTCACGGTGCGGCTTCTTCCGTCCTCGCCGTGACAGGAAACGCAGCGCTGGGCCAGTTTCGGCGTCGCCGCGGTGCCGGCGGCGGTCGGCGACGCGCAAGCTTGCGCTGCGAAGTAGGCGGCGAGGTTTTCGATGTCGGCATCGCTCATGGTTGACAACTGGTGATCCATGATCGCCTCGCGGCGGCGGTTCCAGTGGCGGGTCGGCGTCCGCGGGTCGGTGGCGCGGCGGAACGCCTTCATCTCGGCGATCAGGTAGTCCCTTTGTTGACCGGCGAGATGCGGAATCTCGGCGAAGCGGCTGACGCCGGACACCCCATGGCAGGGCGCGCAGAGTTCCGCCCTGGCGCTTCCCTTGGCCGCTTCGGCGGCATTCGCCTGGCCCGCCGCCGCCGTCAGCAGCGCCGCCAGGACTCGCAGGATCAGGGTGAAACCCGGCGTCACGGCATCCGTCTCATGGCACCCCACTATAGAAGCCGCCGCGGGAGTCCGGCAACCGCGTCCGGTGATTGTGTCGGGCCGCCGGCGCCGGGCTCTATGACCTTGTCCGGGCGGACCCCGGCGGATAAAAAGGCGGGACATGGCCAAGGAAGCCCGAGCGCCGATCATGGTCGAACTCACCGACGAGAGCGCGACGGCGGCGCTGGCGGCAAAGCTAGCCGCCGCCGCCCGGCCGGGGGACGTGTTCGCGCTCAAGGGCGCGCTCGGCAGCGGCAAAACGGTGTTCGCCCGTGCATTCATCAACGCCCGAGCCGCGGCACCCGAGGAGGTGCCGTCGCCGACCTTCACCCTGGTGCAGGCCTATGCGTTTCCTGACCCGCTCTTAGGTTCCGACGGCGCGGTACTGGTCTATCACTTCGATTTGTTCCGCATCGCCGACGCGGCCGAGACCAGCGAGCTCGGCATGGAGGATGCGTTCGCCGACGGCATCTCGTTGATCGAGTGGCCGGAGAAGTTGAACGGGCGGCTCCCCGACGACCGCCTGGAGATCACCCTCGACCAGGGTCCGACGCCTGATTCACGGCACGCGCGGCTGGTCGGCCACGGCTCGTGGCGGCGGCGCCTCGACGCCATCGCCGGGAGTAAGCGCCGTGACTGAGCGCGAGCAAGCCGTCGCAGCATTCCTGGCCGCCCACGGCTGGGGCAAGGCGAAGCGCGACGCGCTCGCCGGCGACGCGTCGTTCCGCCGCTACCAGCGTCTGACCGACGGCCGCCGCCGGGCGGTGCTGATGGACGCGCCGCCGGCAAAGGAAGACGTGCGCCCGTTTGTCAAAGTCGCACGGCATTTGAAGGCGCTCGGCTTTAGCGCGCCCGACGTGCTGGCCGAGGACGCGGCCGCCGGCCTGCTGATCCTCGAGGACCTCGGCGACGACACTTATACTAAGGCGTTGGACCAGGCAGGGCCCAGGAAGCGCAGCAAGATCGAGGCCGAACTCTATGGGCTCTCCGTCGACGTGCTGATCGAACTGCACAGGCTGCCGCCCGAACGTGCCGTGCCCAAGGGCCTTCCGTCCTACGGCAACGGCCGGCTGCTCGACGAGGCGTTCCTGTTGCCGCAGTGGTATCTGCCGGCGATCACCGGCGAGCACGCCAGCGAGACGCAGCGCAAAGCTTATGGCGCGGCGTGGCTGGAGATTTTCCCGGTGGTCCACGCGCAGCCGAAGACGCTGGTGCTTCGCGACTACCATGTCGACAACCTGATGCGCCTGAAGGGACGCGCCGGCGTCGCCGCCTGCGGGCTCCTGGATTTCCAGGACGCGGTCTCGGGGCCAAGGGCCTACGATTTGATGTCGCTGTTGGAGGATGCGCGGCGCGACGTTGCGCCGGAATTGGCCGACACGATGATGGCGCGTTACTGCGCCGCCTTCCCGGACCTCGACCGCGGCGGTTTCGAAGCGTCGTTCCGCGTCCTGGCGGCGCAGCGCCACGCCAAGGTGATCGGCATCTTCACCCGGCTTTGCCTGCGCGACCGCAAGCCCGCCTACCTGGTCCACATCCCCAGGGTTTGGCGGCTTTTGGAACGCACCCTTGCCGACCCGGCGCTGGCCCCCGTCGACGCCTGGTTCGCGACGTATTTGCCCGCCGAAAAGCGACAAGTGCCGCCGTGCCCGGCGGCGGTGGCATGAGCGCCGAGAAACCTTGCCGCCCGACACGGGCGATGATCCTCGCCGCCGGGCTCGGCGCCCGCATGCGGCCGCTCACCGATACGGTGCCGAAGCCGCTGATCGAGATCGACGGCCGGCCGCTGATCGACCACGCCCTCGACCGGTTTAAGTCCGCCGGCATTGTCGAGGTGGTCATCAATGTCCACCATCTCGCCGACAAGATCGAGGCGCATCTGAAGGCGCGGAAGAAGCCGAAGATCATTCTGTCGCCGGAACCGGAGCGGCTGGAGACCGGTGGCGGCGTCGCGAAGGCGCTGCCGGTGCTGGGCAAACAGCCGTTCTACGTCGTCAACTCGGACGCCTTCTGGCTCAATGGCCCACTCGACACGCTCGGCCGCATGGCGGCGATGTGGGACGAAGCACGCATGGACGGGCTGTTACTGCTGCATTCGACCGTCGACGCCTACGGCTATCGCGGCGTCGGCGACTTCTGGGCCGACGAGGAAGGGTTGCTCGCCCGCCGCCCCGAGTCCGAGGTGTCGCCGTGGCTGTTCACTGGCATCCAGATTCTGCACCCGCGGCTGTTCGATGACGCGCCGAAGGGCGCGTTCTCGCTCAACGTGCTCTATGACCGGGCGATCAAGGCAAAACGGCTCTACGGCATCGTCCACGACGGCGAATGGTTCCACGTCGGCACCAGGGCTGGCCTCGAGGCCGCGGAGCGTTTCATGCATATCCGCTTCGCCGGCGTCAAGCACCGCTGAGGTCGCGGCGATGAACCCCGCCGCCCTTAATTCCAGGCCTAAACGACCGGCGACCTCTGAGTCGGCGAAGGTGTTCACCATCGCCGCCGGGCTGCCGTTCACCGACGCCCTGGCCGCCGGAATCCTCGAAAGCGTCGCGCGCGACCCGTTGCGGCTGGCTAAAGTGACGGTACTGGTGCCGACGCGGCGCGCCCGTCGCAGCCTCGCCGACGCGTTTCTCAGGCAAGGCGGCGGCCGGGCTCTGCTGCTGCCGCGGATGATGGCGCTCGGCGATCTCGACGAGGACGAGATCCTGCTAACCGGTGGTTTCACTCCCGACGATAGCGGCATCGACGCCGGCGGCGGCGATCTGGCGCTGCCGCCGGCGCTCGGCGGGCTCAGGCGGCAGTTGATGCTGGCTCGCCTGGTGCGGGGCATGGATGAAAAAACCAGCCCCGATCAGGCGGCCAACCTGGCGCTCGAACTCGCCAGGCTGCTCGACCAGGTGGCGACCGAACGGTTGACGTTCGACGGCCTCGAAAGACTTGCGCCGGAGGATTTCGCCTCCCACTGGCAGCGGACGTTGACGTTCCTGAAGGTGCTGACCGAGCAATGGCCGAAGGTGCTAGCCGCCGAGGAGGCCCTCGACGCCGCCGAGCGCCGTAACCGGTTGCTCGACGCCCAGGCGGAAACGTGGCGCCGCAACCCGCCCGTCGATCCGGTGATCGCCGCCGGCTCGACCGGCTCGATCCCGGCGACCGCGAATCTGCTTTCGGTGGTCGCTCGCCTGCCGGCAGGCGCGGTGGTGCTGCCGGGCCTCGACAAGGACGCGTCGCCGGAGGTGTGGAAGATGCTGGCGCCGCATCATCCGCAATTCGGCATGGCTCGGCTGCTCGACCATCTCGGCGTCGGCCGCGACGACGTACAAGCGTGGCCGGTGCCCGGGTTCGACAAACCGCCATCGCCGCGGGCGCGTCTCGTCAACGCGGCGCTTACGCCCGCCGATGCCACGCCGCCGAAATTGAGTCGCCAACAACTGGAACAGGCGCTCGTCGGCGTCGCCGTGGTCGAATGCCCGGGCGCCGGCGAGGAGGCGGCGGTGATCGCGCTGGTCCTGCGCCGCGTTCTCGAGACGCCGGGCCGGACGGCGGCGCTGGTGACGCCGGACCGCGGCCTCGCTCGCCGCGTCGCCGCCGAGCTCGAACGCTGGCATGTCGCGGTCGACGATTCCGCCGGCCAGCCGCTTGGCCGCACGCCCCCCGGCGCGTTCCTCGCCTTGACGGCGCGCATGATCGCCGAACGGCTGGCGCCGGTGCCGCTGCTCGCCGTGCTGAAGCATCCGCTGGCGGGCTGCGGTATCGAGCCGGCACGGCTGCGGGCACAAGTGCGGGCGCTGGAGATCGCCGTGCTGCGCGGGCCGCGCCCGGCCGAAGGCGTCAAGGGGCTACGGGATGCGCTGAAGGCCAACCGCGCGTTCCGCGAAGACGCGCCGAAGGCGGCGCGCGACCTCGACGCCTTCCTCAAGCGGCTCGACAAAATCGTACGGCCGCTCGCGGCGGCGATGTCCGGCAAGCCTCGCCCGTTCGTCGCGGTGCTGAGGGCGCACGTCGCCGCGGCCGAAGCGCTCGCCGCCACTGCCGACCAGGACGGGCCGTCGCGGCTGTGGGAAAAAGAGGCCGGCGAGGCCGCCGCCAATTTCGTCGCCGAAATCAACGACGCCGGCCGCGACCTCGGTGCCGTCACCGCCGCCGATTACCCGGCGCTGCTGGAAACCCTGATGGCGGGGCGCGCCGTGCGTCCCCGTTACGCCCGCCATCCCAGGCTGCACATCTGGGGACTGCTGGAAGCGCGCCTGCAGCAGGCCGACGTGATGATCCTGGGCGGCCTCAACGAAGGCACCTGGCCGGTCGAAGCCAAGGCGAGCCCGTGGATGAGCCGGCCGATGCTGAAGGAATTCGGTCTGCCGCCGCCGGAGCGCCGCATCGGCCTCGCCGCCCACGACTTCGCGCAGGCGTTCGCGGCGCCCGACGTGGTGCTGACGCGGGCGACACGGGTCGAGGGCACGCCGCAGGTGCCGTCGCGGTGGCTGCTCAGGCTCGAAAACATTTTCGCGCGCGCCGGCCTCGAAGACGCGATGGCGGCGAAGGAGCCGTGGCTGGAGTGGCTCGCCGGCCTCGACAAGCCGAAAGAACCCATCGCCATCGCCGAGCCCAACCCGGCACCACCGCTCGCGGCCCGGCCGCGCCGGCTCCCGGTGACCGAGATCGAGACTTGGCTGCGCGACCCTTATGCGCTTTACGCCCGGCGCGTGCTGAAGCTGAAGCCGCTCGACCCGATCGACGCCGAACCGGGCGCCGCCGAGCGCGGCATCATCGTCCATGACGCGCTGGAACGCTTCATCGCCGCCCACCGGGGCGCGCTTCCCGACGACGCGCTCAGTCGGCTGATCGCACTCGGCCGGCAGGTGTTCGATGAGCGACTGGCGCATCCCGGCGTCCGAGCCTTCTGGTGGCCGCGTTTCGAGCGTGTCGCCCGCTGGTTCGTCGAAGAGGAGCGCCGTCGCCGCGCTGAGGGCTTCGCGCCAATCGCCGTCGAGGTCACGGGCGAGATGGAAATCCCCGGCAAAGCGGGGCCGTTCGTGCTGACCGCGCGCGCCGACCGCATCGACCGCCGCGCCGACATCGGCCTGGTCGTCATCGACTACAAGACGGGCCAGACGCCTTCGTTGAACCAGATGCGCTCGGGGCTGGCGCCGCAGCTGCCGTTGGAGGCGGCGATCGCCGAGCATGGCGGCTTCGTCGGTGTCGACGCCGGCGAGGTGGCACAGCTGGTTTACTTCAAGCTGTCCGGAGGCCGCGACCCCGGCAAGCGGTCGGCGCTGACGGGTGACGTTGGCGAGGTCGCCGCAGATGCCGTCGCGGGATTAACGGCGCTGGTACGCCGCTTCGACGACCCGAAGCAGCCCTATCTCTCCAAGCGGCGGCCGATGCGGGAGAACGTCCCCGGCGACTACGATCACCTGGCGCGGTTCCGCGAATGGCGGGGCGGCGGGGTCGGCGACGAATGAGCCGCAAGCCGAAAACACCTGAGGACGCGGGCCGCACCGGCGCCCACACGGCCGCCCAGGTGGTGGCCGCCGATCCGACCCAGTCGGTGTGGGTATCGGCCAACGCCGGCACCGGCAAGACGCACGTGCTGATCGAGCGCATTCTCAGGCTGCTGCTGGCCGGCACGCCGCCGAGGCGGATCCTCGCCCTCACCTTCACCAAGGCCGCCGCCGCCGAGGTCGCCAACCGCTTGAGCGGCCGCCTCGGCGACTGGGCGGCGATAAGCGACAGTGCGCTCGTCGAGGAACTGCGCAAGCTTTTCAACCGGCCGCCGACCGTCGACGAGCTGGCGACGGCGCCGAGGCTGTTCGCGCGCACCTTGGAGGCGCCGGAAGGCCTCGGCGTCCGCACCATTCACTCGTTCGCCGAGTCCCTGCTCGGCCGCTTCCCGATCGAGGCGCAGGTGGCGCCGCACTTCGCCGTCATCGACGAGCGCCGCGCCGCCGAGATGCGAAGCGAGGCGCAAGGCCGCATCCTCGCCGCCGCCGCTTCCGGCGAGACGGCGATCGGCGACGCCATGGCGCACCTCGCCGGCCTGGTCGGCGCCGAGGATTTCCAGAAGCTGATGGCCGACCTCGATAAGCAGCGCGGGCGGCTGCGCAGGGCTCTCGCGGCGGCAGGGGGTCGCGACGGCCTGCTCGCTCGGCTGCGCCGGGCGCAAAACATTACCGCCAGCGACACCCGGGCGACGGTGATCGCCGCGGCGACCCGAGGCAACGCCTTCGATAAGGCCGGCCTCGAGCGTGCGGCGGCGGCGTTAGCCAAGGGCGGAAAATCGGACAAACCCCGCGCCGAGGCGATCCGCCGGTGGCTGAAGCTCGACGCTACCCGCCGCGCCGAGACGTTCATTGACGATTATGCGACGATTTTCGTGACCCAAAAATTGGAGCCGGTCGCGGAGAAAAACCTTGTTACCAAGAAGGCAAAGGAGGCAGACCCGGAGGCCGCCGGTATTCTGCTCGATGAGCAGGATCGCGTGGCATCAGTGATGGCGAAGCTGAAGTCGGTCGCCATCGCCGAAGCGACGGCGGCCTTGCTGACCGTCGGCGAAGCGATGGTCGCGGCTTACGAGGAGATCAAGCGCGCTTGCGCGCTCCGCGACTATGACGACCTGATCGCCGACGCCGGCCGGCTGCTGGCCACGGACGACGGCGTCAGTTGGGTGCACTACAAGCTCGACGGCGGCATCGACCACGTTCTCGTCGACGAGGCGCAGGACACCAGCCCGGACCAGTGGCACGTCGTCGAGCGGCTGGCCGGCGACTTCTTCTCCGGCCGCGGCGCCCGCGACGACGACCGGCCGAGCCCGCGCACCGTGTTCGCGGTCGGCGACGAGAAGCAGTCGATCTTCAGCTTCCAGGGCGCCGACCCGGCGGTGTTCGGCCGACTGCGCGACCATTTCCGCAAACGGCTGGCCGGTATCGGCCGCCGACTCCAGGAAGTCGAGCTCGAGCGCTCGCATCGCTCGGCGTCGGCGGTGCTTAAGGTGGTAGACAAGGCGTTCGAGAACCCTGCCGCCCGCGACGGATTGTCGTTCGACGCGCACCCGATCCTCCATCACACAGAGCGCGCAGGCCAGGCCGGCCTGGTCGAGCTGTGGCCGACCCTGAAGCCGGACGACGAGCCGGAGACCCGGCCGTGGGACTGGCCGTTCGACAAGCCGTCGCCAGAGAGCCCACGGGTGCGCCTCGCCGACAAGATCGCCGCCACCATCCGCAGCTGGCTCGACCGAGGCGAGATCCTGGAATCGGCGGCGCGCCCGATTGAGCCCGGCGATATCATGATTTTGGTGCGCAGCCGCGGCACCTTCGCCGACCAGATGGTGAAGGCGCTCGAGCGCCGGGACATCCCCGTTGCCGGCCGCGATCGCCTGAAGCTGCTCGACCACATCGCGGTCATGGACCTGGTGGCGGCCGGCCGCTTCGCGCTCTTGCCGGAGGACGACCTCAACACCGCCACGGTGCTGAAGGGCCCGTTCGCCGGCTTCGACGACAAGGCGTTGTTCGATCTCGCCCACGGACGGAAAACGACGCTCTGGGAAACGCTGAAGGCGCGCGCCGGCGAGCGACCGGATTTCGCTGTCGCCCGGGCGACGCTGGCGGCGTGGCTCGAGCGCGCCGACTTCACGCCGCCGTTCGAGTTCTATTCGCGGCTGCTTGGACCCGACGGTGGCCGGCGGCAGTTGTTCGCCCGCCTCGGCGCCGAGGTTGCCGAGCCGGTCGAGGGCTTCCTCGCCCAGGCGCTCGACTTCGAGCGCGACCACCAGCCGTCCCTGCAGGCGTTCCTGTACTGGCTCGAGCTCGGCAACACCGAGATCAAGCGCGAGATGGAGCGCGGCCGCGACGAGGTGCGGGTGCTGACCGTGCACGGCGCCAAGGGCCTGGAGGCCGGCATCGTGTTCCTACCCGACACCTGCTCGCTGCCCGACGCGCGGCTCGATCCGCATATTCACTGGCGCCACGGCGGCGAGGACGACGACGAGATCATGCTGTGGCGGCCGGCCAAGGGCGACGAGGACGCGCTCGCCGCAGCTCTGCACTCAACCGCCCGCGCCGACATCGAGCGCGAGTACCGTCGGCTGCTCTACGTCGCCATGACCCGCGCCCGCGACCGGCTTTACATATGCGGCTTCGAGAACAAGCGCGGCCGCGACGACGGCTGCTGGTACGACCTGATCGAACCGGCGGTGCGCGCGCTTGGCGCCGAGACGACGCCCGCTTCGGGCGAGACAGTGGTGCGCGTCGCCGAGGCGCAGACCGCGCCGCCGGACGGTAGGATGGCGCGACCCGCCAAGGCCGAGGCCGAGTCGTCGCCGGCGTGGGCGCTCGCCGATCCGGCGCCGGAGCCAGAGCCCGCTAAGCCGCTGACGCCGTCGCGGCCGATCGAGGACGAGCCGGCGGTATCGTCGCCGCTCGGTCGCGACGACGGTGAGCGCTTCAAGCGCGGGCTGATCGTGCACCGGCTGCTGCAGAGTCTTCCCAATCTGGCGCCCGACAGGCGCGAAGCGGCGGTGCGTGCCTTCGTGTCCCGGCCGGCGCTGGCGCTCGCCGAGGACGCGCAAGGCGAGATCGTCGCCGAGACGCTGGCCGTGCTTTCCGATCCCGCGTTCGCGCACCTGTTCCAGCCCGGCAGCCTGGCCGAAGTGCCGATCGCCGGTTTGGTCGGCGACGGCGCCGGCGCGCGCGCGATTTCGGGACAGGTCGACCGGCTGGTGGTTACGGACGAGACGGTCACCGTCGTCGATTTCAAGACCAACCGGCCGCCGCCGGAAAAGGAAGACGACGTCGCGCCCGCATACCTGCGGCAGATGGCGGCTTATCGCTGGGCGCTCGCGAAAATCTATCCGGGACGGGTCGTCGAGGCGGTGCTGTTGTGGACGGCCGGGCCGCGGCTGATGCCCCTGAGTGCGCGGATTCTCGACGCCCATTCGCCTTGAAGGGCGCGCCTTGACGGGTGCGCGGCCGACCCCTAGATTCGAAGGCAACCGACGCGGGCGAGAACGCCCCCCGAAAGCCCCGGGGCCGAACCTCGGGGCGTACTTTAAGTGATTGAGGGGATTTGGAAAATGCCGAAGAACGTCACCGACGATTCGTTCGACACCGACGTCCTTAACGCTGCAAATCCGGTGCTCGTCGACTTCTGGGCGGAATGGTGCGGCCCGTGCAAGCAGATCGCGCCGGCGCTCGAGGAATTGGCGAAGGAAATGGGCGACCGCGTGACCGTCGCCAAGATCAACATCGACGACAACCCGACGACGCCGTCCAAATACGGCGTGCGTGGCATCCCGACCTTGATCCTGTTCAAGAACGGCGAGGTCGCGGCAACCAAGATCGGGGCGCTGCCGAAGGGCAAGCTGGTGGAGTGGATCGAATCGGTGTTATGACCGCCGGGAGTTTTTTCGCTCCATTGAGGCCCCGCCGCGTCCGGCGGGGTTTTCGTTTGCGCCCGCTCGCCTTCAGCCGGCGGCGGCGCGCAGTTCGCCCGATGCTTGGCGCAGCACGGCGATGGCGCTGGACAGTGCCAGCGTCGCCATCACCGCGCCGACGACGAGGTCCGGCCAGCCGGTCGCCGATGCCCATACGCCGCTCGCCGCCGCAATGACGGCGAGGTTGGCGATGGCATCGTTGCGGGTGCACAACCACACCGAGCGCATGTTGCTGTCGCCGAAACGGTGGCGATAGAGAATCGCCGCCGACGTCAGGTTGGCGATCAGCGCCAGCACGCCGGTCGAGCCCATGATGGCGGCGCTCGGCAGCGAGCCGGTGAGCAGGTGATAGACGGTGGCGCCGGTCACCCACAGCCCGAAGCCGCCCATGGACAGCCCCTTCACGATCGCCGAGCCGGCGCGCCAGCGGACGCTCATGCCGAGCACCATCAGCGTGATGGCATAAGTGGCGGAATCGCCGAGGAAGTCCACCGCGTCGGCCTGCAACGCCACCGACTTTCCCCACAGGCCAGCGGTCATCTCGACCACGAACATGACGGCGTTGATGACGAGCGCCGCCGTCAACGCCCGCCGGTAGGCGGCGGTGACCACGGGCGGCGTTTCCAGCTTGCAGCAATCGACGGTGGGGCGCGTCATGCGACCTCGTCGGCGGCGTGATGGTGCGCCACGCCTTCGGTCTCGGTGGCGTGGTCGATCATGTCATTGACGATCGAGCGCACGTGCGCGTCCGCGGCGGCGTAGAAGACCTGGCGGCCGTGGCGGTCGGCGCGCACCAAGCGGCCGGCGCGCAACAGTCGCAGATGGTGGCTGGCCAGCGACGGCGAGGCGCCGACGGCGGCGGCGATGGCGGCGACGTTCTTGGGCTGATTCAGGCAGCAGACGACGATACGGAGCCGCGTCGGATCCCCCAGCAGACGGAAGATTTCGGCGATTTCAATGGCTTGGTCTTCGCGCACGAGCTGCCTCCCGACAATGGTTAAAATATATGAACACGTATTCATATATTTGTCAAAGGCTTTTCGAAGGCGGCCGGCCGGCCCGTTCTACCACTTGTTGCGGAGCTCGCGCAGCTTCAGGAACACCGTCTTCGGGTCGGGGTCGTCGGGCAGGTCGGGGAACGCCTCGCGCAGTCGCTTGATGACGCTCGGGCTGTGCAGGCGGAAGAAAGTGTTGATCTCCTTCTCCAGCGCCAAGGTCGAGACCAGCGCCCCCGCCGGGTCCTGGTTCTCGACCTCCTTCAGCAGCGCCTTGGCGCGCCTGTTGTCGGGCTCGCGGTCCAGCGTGAAGCGCAGGTTGTTGGTGATGTAGTCGTGGCCTGGATAGATCAGAGTCGCATCGGGCAGCTTCGCCAGCTGCGTCGCGAACGTCGTATAGAGCGCGTTCGGATGACCGCCGCCGTGGCAATTGCCGGCGCCGGCGTTGAACAGCGTGTCGCCGCAGAAGAGAGCCGGCTGGTCCGTATGGCCGAGCAGGCAGATGTGGCTCATGGTGTGGCCGGGGGTATCCAGGCATTCCAACTCGACCGATTTGCCGACCCTGATCACGTCGCCGGCCTTGAGGCCGCGGTCGATGCCGGCGATGCGCCCGATGGCGCCGGCGTGCGCCAGCAGCTTGGCGCCGGTGGCGGCGATCATCGATCCGTTGCCGCCGGTGTGATCGCCGTGCTCGTGCGTGTTGAGGATCTGGGTGATCGTCCAGCCCTTGTCCTTGGCGCGGGCTAGGCACTTCTGGTGGTCGAGCGGATCGACGGCCAGCGCCTCACCGGTCTCCGGGCAGGCGATCAGGTAGTTGAAGTTGCGATACGCGTTGCCGGTCCAGATTTGCTCGACGATCATGGCCGCTTCTCTTTTATCTGCGAGATCATGACTGTAACGCGATCTAGCCGTTCTCGGCCAGCACCGATCCGGCGAGATAGAGAGAGCCGGCGATCAATACCCGGGCCGGGCCGATCTCGTTGGCGCGGATGGTGCGCATTGCGCCGCGCACGTCGTCGCACGCCGTTGCCGTCAGTCCGAGGCCCGTTGCAACGCGGGCCAACTCGGCGGGGCTGCAACAGTTCTCCTGGCCCTTGATCGGCACCGTGTAGACGGAATGCACGTACGGCACTAGCGGCCTCAGGAACCCTTCCGGATCCTTGGTATTGAGCATTCCGAACACCAGGTGCAACGGCAACGGCTCGCGCTGCGCCAGCCAAGCGGCGAGCGCGTCGGCGGCGCCCGGGTTGTGGCCGCCGTCCAACCACAGCGCGAACTCCGGGCCGAGCGCCCCGCGTATCGGCCCGCGGCGCAGGCGCTGCAGGCGCGCCGGCCATTCGATGTTCTTGAGACCGGCGGCGATCTGGCCGTCGGCGAGCTTGAACCCGGGCAGCCGATCCAGCAAAGCCACCGCGATCCCCGCATTCTGCGCCTGGTGCGGGCCTTCGAGCGATGGCAGCGGGAACTCTCGGATGTGGCCGCCGGCATTGATGACAATGCCCTCGGGCCCGTGGCGGACGGTCCAGTCAAGGCCCTCGATGACCAGCGGCGCGCCGACCGCTGTCGCCTTCTCGGCGATCGCGTCTTCCGCGTCGCGCGGCTGCGCCGAGACGACGCACGGCACGCCTTTCTTCAGGATTCCCGCCTTCTCGCCGGCGATCGCGGCCAGCGTGTTGCCGAGGTGCTGCTGATGGTCCATCGAGATCGGCGTGATCGCCGTCAGCACCGCGTTGCGTATGGCGTTAGTGGCATCCAGCCGGCCACCGAGTCCGGTTTCCAGCAGGGTCACGTCGGCGGGACGGCGCGAAAACGCCAGGAACGCCGCCGCCGTGGTGATCTCGAAAAAGGTGATCGGGCGGTTGTTGTTGGTGCGCTCGCAGACCTCCAGGACCTCGGTCAGCTCGTCGTCCTCGATCAGCTTGCTGGCGATGCGGATGCGCTCGTTGAATCGCACTAGGTGTGGCGAGGTATAGACGTGGACCTTGTAGCCGGCAGCCTCGAGTGCGGCGCGCATCATGGCGATCACCGAACCTTTGCCGTTGGTGCCGGCGACGTGCACCACCGGCGGCATCTTCAGGTGTGGCGCACCGAGCTCGCCCAACAACTTCCATACCCGGTCGAGCTGCAGATCGATCAGCTTCGGATGCAGGTGCAGAAGGCGTTCGAGGATGGGCTGAGGATCGGACATCGCCCGCTTATCGTGCGTGTGGGTTGCCGCCCTTTCCCGGGTTGGCGGGATTGGCCCCCGGATAGGGGGCCGGAAGTGCGCCGTCGGCATCCAGCATCGGCCGCGTTCGCGCCGCCGGGCCGCGGCGCATCAGCAGTGACAGCACCCGGATCAGAGTGTCGCGCAGCTCGACCCGGTGCACGACCATGTCGACCATGCCGTGGTCGAGCAGGTACTCGGCGCGCTGGAAGCCCTCCGGCAGGGTCTCGCGGATGGTCTGTTCGATCACCCGTTGGCCGGCGAAGCCGATGATCGCGCCCGGCTCGGCGATGGCGACGTCGCCGAGCATCGCGAACGACGCGGTGACGCCGCCGGTTGTCGGATCGGCGAGCACCACGACGTAGGGCAGCCCAGCCTCGCGAATCTCCTCGACGGCGATGGTGGTGCGGGCCATCTGCATCAGCGAATAGATGCCTTCCTGCATGCGGGCGCCGCCCGAGGATGATACGACGATCAGCGGCGAGCGCCGCGAAACCGCAAGCCGCGCCGCCGTCAGCAGTCCCTCGCCGACGGCGAGGCCCATCGAGCCGCCCATGAACTGGAAGTCGAGCACCGCGATCACCACGTCGATGCCGCCCATGCGGCCGGTGGCGACGGTCAGCGCGTCGCCGGCGCCGGTTTCGGCGCGCGCCTCCTTCAGGCGGTCGGTGTACTTACGGCGGTCGCGGAACTTCAGCGGATCGGCGACGGTCGGCGGCAGCGGCACCGTCTGGTACTGCCCGTCGTCGGTGAGCATCGACAGCCTCAGCCGCGCGTTGACCCGCAGGTGGCAGCCGCAATGGGGGCAGACGTTGAGGTTCTTTTCGAGGTCGCGGTGGAACACCATCTGCTGGCAGTTGGCGCAGTTGTGCCACAGGTTGTCGGGCACGTCCTTTCCGCCGCCGACCAGTTTACGGAGCTTCGGCCTTACGAAATTCTTCAGCCAGTTCATTGTCTTAGGCTACCTTCATCCGGGCCCGGCGGACGCCCTCGGCGAGCACCGCGACGCGATCGAGCACGCGGCCCGCGAGGCCCGGTTTCGGCTTACCCTTGGCGTCGAGGCCGCCGGCGACGATGTCGACCAGGGCCGAGCCAACCACCGCGGCGTCGGCGACAGCGGCGATCTCCGCCGCCTGCTCCGGCGTCCTGATGCCAAAACCGACGCCAATGGGCAGCCGCGTGTGTTTGCGGATGCGCTGCACCGCCTTCTTCACGTCGGCGACGGACGCGGACCGCGTGCCGGTGATGCCGGTGATCGAAACGTAGTAGATGAAGCCGGTGGCGCGCGCCACGATCTTCGGCAGCCGCTTGTCGTCCGACGTCGGCGCGGTCAGGAAGATGAAGTCGATGCCGGCGGCCCTGGCCGGCTGCCACAGCTCGTCCACTTCCTCCGGCGGCAGGTCGACGACGATCAGCCCGTCGACGCCGCTTTTCACGGCGTCGGCGACGAAGCGGTCGACGCCATAGACGTAGATCGGGTTGTAGTAGCCCATCAGCACCACCGGTGTCTCGGCGTCCTTGCGTCGGAAGTCGGCGACCAGTTTCAGCGTCTTCTTCAATCTCATGCCGCTCTTGAGCGCGCGCAGCGAGCTCGCTTGGATCGCCGGGCCGTCGGCCATCGGATCGGAGAACGGCATGCCGAGCTCGATCAGGTCGGCGCCGGCGGCAGGCAGGCCGCGCAGGATTTCCGCCGAGGTCGCGAGGTCAGGATCGCCGGCGGTGACGAAGGTGACCAGCCCGGCGCGGTCTTCCTTCTTCAGCTTGTCGAAACGACGGCCGATGCGGGATGCGGTCGGCGAGGCGGCGGCTTTGCTCATGTCTTGAGCTCGATGCCGAGGTGGCGGGCGACCGTGAACACATCCTTGTCGCCGCGTCCGCACATATTCATCACCAGCAAGTGGTCTTTCGGCAGGTCGCCTGCGATCTTGGCGACGTAGGCGAGCGCGTGCGCCGGTTCCAGCGCTGGGATGATGCCCTCCATCCGCGTGCACAGCTGGAAGGCGGCGAGCGCCTCCTTGTCGGTGATCGACACGTACTCGACGCGTCCTGAATCACTTAGCCACGAATGCTCCGGTCCAATGCCGGGATAGTCGAGCCCGGCCGAAATCGAATGGCCGTCGAGAATCTGACCATCGTCAGTCTGCAGCAAGTAAGTGCGGTTGCCGTGCAGTACCCCCGGTGCGCCGGCGGTCAGCGACGCGCAGTGCTTGCCGGTCTCGATGCCGAGGCCGGCGGCCTCGACGCCGATAATACGCACTTCCTCGTCGTCGAGGAACGGATGGAACAGGCCCATGGCGTTGGAGCCGCCGCCGATGCAGGCGACCAGTGTGTCCGGCAGCCGGCCCTCGGCTTCCATGATCTGCTCGCGCACCTCGTTGCCGATGACGGCCTGGAAATCGCGCACCATCGCCGGGTACGGGTGCGGGCCGGCGACCGTGCCGATGATATAGAAGGTGTCGTCGACGTTGGCGACCCAGTCGCGCAACGCCTCGTTCATGGCGTCCTTCAGCGTGCCGGTGCCGGCGGAGACCGGGCGCACCTCGGCGCCGAGCAGTTTCATGCGGAATACGTTCGGCGCCTGGCGCTCGATGTCGGTCTCGCCCATGTAGACCACGCACGGGATTCCGAACAGCGCGCACACCGTCGCCGTCGCCACCCCGTGCTGGCCGGCGCCGGTCTCGGCGATGACGCGGGTCTTTCCCATCCGCCGTGCCAACAGGATCTGGCCGACGGTGTTGTTGATCTTGTGGGCGCCGGTGTGGTTGAGCTCGTCGCGCTTGAGGTAGATCTTGGCGCCGCCGAAGTGCATGGTCAGGCGCTGCGCCAGATAAAGCGGACTCGGCCGGCCGACGTAGTGCTTCATGTGACGGTGGAAGTCGTCCCAGAAGTCGGGGTCCGCCTTGGCCTCGGCGTACGCCTTCTCGACCTCGAGGATCAGCGGCATCAACGTCTCGGCGACGAAGCGGCCGCCATAGATGCCGAAGTGCCCGGCCTCGTCGGGCCCGGCGCGGTAGGTGTTCAACTTGTTCATGGGTCGTCCCTTGGGTTGGCGCTAATAAACCACAAAGCGTCCGTAAAAACAGCCGTTTATTGGCCGATCAGGGACACGGGAGCACCGCCGCGGCCTGCAAAAATTCCTTTATTTTCAATATGCTCTTGACGCCGGGCCGATCCTCGACGCCGCTCGAAACGTCGACCGCCTTGGCGCCGCTCAAGCGCACCGCGGTTGCCAGGTTTTGCGCCGTCAGTCCGCCGGCCAGCAGCCACGGCAGCTTCGTTTTCAGGCCCTTCAATAATGCCCAGTCGAAGGCGCGCGCGTTGCCGCCGGGGCGGCTGGCGCCCATGGGCGGCATGGCGTCGAACATCAGCCGGTCGCAGATCGCCTCGTAGGCGCGCGCCTTGGCGACGTCGCCGAATTCGGCGACCGGCACCACCTTCATCACCTTGAGTCCGAAGCGCTTGCGGATTTCGGCGGCGCGCGCCGGCGTCTCGGCACCATGCAGCTGCAGCATGTCGAGGCCGGCAGTGTTGGCGATGTCGGCCAAGAGATCGTCGGTGGCGTCGACCACCAGGCCGACGCGGGTGACGTCCTTGGGCACGTTACGGGCCAGCCCGCCGGCCCGCGCCGTCGTTACATGGCGCGGCGATTTCGGGAAGAACACGAAGCCGACGAACTTCGCCCCGCCGTCGACGGCGGCGGCGACCGCGGCCTCGTCGGAAAGCCCGCAAATCTTGACATAAACGGTCATCAGCCGAGCTCGGCCGCGATGCGCCGGGCGGCGTCGGCCGGATCCTTGGCTGCGGTGATCGGGCGGCCGATGACCAGATAATCGGCGCCGGCGGCGACCGCCTCCTTCGGTGTCATCACCCGCTTCTGGTCGTCGCTGGCAGCCCAATCGGGGCGGATGCCCGGCACCACCAGCTTGAAATCCTTCCCCAACGCCTGGCGCAGCATCTTCGCCTCGCGCGGCGAGCAGACGACGCCGTCGAGGCCGCTCTCCTTGGCGAGCCTGGCCAGTCGCAGCACCTGGTCGGCGGCGGTACCGGCGACGCCGGTCTCGGCCAGCTCGCGGTCGGCCAGCGACGTCAGCACTGTGACCCCGAGCACCAGCGGCCGCCGTTTGTCGGCTTCCGCCGCGGCTTTGGCGGCAGCCTGCATCATCGCCCGGCCGCCGGCGGCGTGCACGGTCAGCATGAAGGGCTTGAGCTTGAGCGCTGCGGTGACGGCGCCGGCCACCGTCGCTGGGATGTCGTGGAACTTGAGATCTAGGAAAATTTTGAGCCCGGTCGCCGCCAGTTTGCGCGCTCCCGCCGGACCCTCGGCAGTGAACAACTGCTTGCCCAGCTTGATGCCGCCGACTAGGCCGGCGAGTTGGCGCGCCAGGGCGAGCGCTGCTTCCGCCTCGGCGGTATCGAGGGCGACGAATATCTTGTCGGTTGGGGTCAAGAGGCCTCCCAATGCGGGCTCGAGGACCAGCGCTGGCGCCGGATTTATAGCCTTCGGCCCGCCGGAAGACCAGCGCCGGGCCAGGGCCGCCTCAGGCGGCGTTGCCGGGCAGCCGCACCTCGCCACCGTCGTCGCCGGCTTCCTCTTCCAGCGCCAGGATGCGTTGCTCGGCCTCGGCCAACAGTCGTTCCGCGGCTTCCGCCCGTCGCGTCATCCGGCGCGCCCGTTTGCGAGCCTCGCCACCCGACAGCCAGGCGATGATGCCGCCTAGTAAGAAGCCCGCCAGTAGGCTAGTCAGCACCACCGAGAACACCGGCAGCGGCGCCGTCACCATGTCGAGCGGCCACAAATCCAGCACGACGTCGGCGCGGTTATTCACGGAAAAGATGATGATGAGAACCGCCAGCGGGACGGCGAAAATCCAGAAAAGCAGCTTCGACACGGGCGAATGATCCTCGTTGAACGGCGCCGGCCCGCCCCAGGCCAGGGCTTCGGGATTAGCGGCTGTTCAGCTTTTCGCGGAGTTGCTTGCCGGTCTTGAAATAGGGGATGTATTTCTCGGACACGTTGACCGATTCGCCGGTCCGCGGGTTGCGGCCGATCCTGGCCCCGCGCTGCTTGACCGAAAACGCCCCGAAGCCGCGCAGTTCCACCCGGTCGCCGATGGCGAGCGCGTTGGTGATTTCCTCGAAAATCGTGGTCACGATACGCTCCACGTCCCGCTGATAGAGATGCGGATTGGCTGCGGCAAGACGCGCAATCAGTTCCGACTTGGTCATGCCACTATCCCCCTCTTGGCGCTTCGAGTTGTCGATTTTGGGTCCGCCGGGCATCGCGGCGGGCCGGGCTTCGTTGGAAACCCGCTACCTCAGATCAGGGTGCCAAACCGACAACACGCCGTCAAGTCTAAGTCTTTCAGAAAACAGAACTTTTCCGACCATCGAACCGAGCAAGTCGCGCCACGGCTCGTCCTCGTGCTTGACCTCGACATCCTTGACCGGCAGGGAATCGGCGATTTTGTGGGTTTCCTGCAGCCATTTCCGGGCTTCGGGCTCGGCCCCGATCTGGTCGACCAGCCCCTGGGCCAGCGCCTGACGGCCGCTGAACACTCGGCCGTCGGACAGTTCCAGCACCTTCGCTTTCGCCAGCGAGCGCCGTTCGGCGACCAATGAGACGAACATGTCGTAGAAGTCCTTGACCACCGCCTCGGTCGCCTTGCGGGCTTCCGGCGTGAACCGTTCCATCGGGTTGGGCTGAGCCTTCAGTGCCCCGCTCTTCACCGTCTCCGGCTTGATGCCGAGCTTCTCCAATAGCCCGGTGATGTCGGCGGTCTGCATGATGACGCCGATCGAGCCGGTCAGCGACGAAGCGCGCGCCACGATGTGGTCGGAGGCAAGCGCCGTCATGTAGCCGGCCGAGGTCGCCGTCGTTCCCATCACCGCCACGACCGGTTTCTTGGCCGCGACCCGCCGCAACGTCTGGTAGAGTGCCTCGCCGCCGACGTAAGTGCCGCCGGGGCTGTCGATCTTGACCAACAGCGCCCGCGTCTTCTTGTCACCGGCCACCTCCGCCAGCGCCTCGTCGCGCGCCTTGTCGTCGAGGATCAGGCCCTCTATGGCGATGCGCGCCACATGATCGCGGTGCGCAATGAGGTCGAACCGGCCGGCCGCCGCAACCACTGCAGCGACGATGGCGATAATGCCGACCACCCGCCAGAACGTCAGCCGGCGTTTGAGTTGGCGCCTTTCAACGACATA
>DASWGT010000108.1:0-25974 GCA_036393575.1 Rhodospirillales bacterium
CCGGCGGAAATCGATTCGCCGCCGGCGGGAGCGCCGGCCAGTTGCGTCGCCACGTCGCCGCTGATCTGGGCGCCGTCCGAACCCACCAACTCGGGTGGGTTGGCTTGCGCGAAGAAGCCGCCGACCGTGACCTGCGCACCATCGGCGCCGGTCAACACCAGGTCGGAACCCTGAGCCTCGAAATTTGCGTTGGAAAGAGAGAAACCGTCCGGTAGAGAAACACTACCACCTTCCGTAGCATCCACATGGTGCCCGGCGGCGGCGTTACCATCCGTACCGACGGCCGAATCGGCGAATTCAGCCATTTTATCAACCTCATAGGGCGCTTCAACCTGCTCGCGCCCGACATGAGTCGCCATGCGTTATTGTTTTTCTTCTGGCCGGCACCATAGGGGCAGGCTAGTCGAAAGTCAAGCCTCTCTGGGAAAAGCCAGACAATAAGCGGAAAAGCGGCTTAAATTCCTTTGGCCACGCCGGGCCTAACCGGCGACGCAAGTACCGCCTCAGGAGCATCCGTTTCAGGGCCCTCAGAGGCCCCGATTACGCCCGACCGGCCCCGTAATACAGGCTGACGGTGTGCCGCGCCTCGGCGAAAAACAGCCAGCGTTCGACGCCAACGCCGACGGTCGCAAGCACCGCCGCCGCCATCGCCGCCGCGACGCCGACCGCGTTCGCCGACAGCGCCGCCACCAAGCACAGCGCCATCGGCAACACGAAGCCGCCGACGGCGGCGATGCAGCGCAGTTTGGTCGCGTGCTTGCGGGCGACCCGGAAGCCCATCTCCTTGGTCAGGTAATTCTCTTCCGTGTGTGGGCCCTCGAAATGGCGCACCCGACCGAGGGGACCAAGGCCAGTCGCCGTTTCCGGCGTGCTCGGATGGCGGCTCGCGTCGATGAAGCGCCAGTAGCCGAGCTTGAGCGCCAACGCCATCGCCGCCGATGCCGCCGCCAAGGGCGCGAAGCGGGCGTCGCCCAACAACAGCATCGCGAGCCCGTTCAGCCACTGCGCGCCGGTCATCAGCGCCAGCATCAGGTATCCCGGCACCACCCAACGGTTGGCCCATTGGTGGATGGTGGCGAGGCTGCGGTAGATCATCGCCGTGCACACCACTGTAACCGTCGCCAATGCCGCGCTTGCCAGCCCGGCCCACCCCCAGCCACCGGCGGTCGAGCCGGCAACCAGCCAGCCCCACGCGAACGCCGCCGCCGGCGCGAAGGTGACAATCGACGCCACCCCTTCCCGCGACAACCACGACGTCCGCCACTGGCTGAACGCGCGCCACGCCCGTTCGGGCCGCCCGAGGTGGAACGCCGACGCCGCCAAGCCCGCGGTTACCGCGCCCATGGAAAGTGAGAATCCCGCCAGCCCGAAACGGAAGTCCGGCCCAAGCGCGCCCGCCCATGCGAGTACGCCGAGCAGCGCCAGTAGCCCGTAACCGGCACCGGACAGCACGGTGAAGCAGATGATCGAAAACGTTGGAATCACGCGCGCCGCCTCCGATGCCGCGCTAGCGCGACAACACCCGGTCGACCCAGCGCAACAGCGGCCGGTCGGCGCCGGGCATCGCCGGCAATTCGGCCGCCGCGCCGGTGGCGTCGGCGCCGCACTTGCGAGGCCGTGGCGGCAGGTACTTGTTGGTCGGCTTGTAGCCAAGCTCGGGCATCAGGTCGTAGCCGCCGCGCTCGGCGACCAGCTTCGAGACCGCCGAGTCAGGATCGCCGAGGTCGCCGAAATGACGCGCGTGCGTCGGACAGGTGGAAACGCAGGCCGGCACTCGTTCGCTCTCATCCAGGTTGTCGTTGTAGATGCGGTCGATGCACAGCGTGCATTTCTTCATTACGCCCGCGTCGGCGTCGAACTCTCTCGCCCCGTAAGGACAGGCCCAGCTGCACAGCTTGCATCCGATGCACTTGCTCTCGTTGACCAGCACGATACCGTCTTCGGCGCGCTTGAACGAGGCGCCGGTCGGGCACACGGTGACGCAGGCAGCGTCCTCGCAATGCAGACAGGACTTCGGGAAATACACCGTCCGCCCGCCGCCGTCCGGCGCCGCCGTGTTATCGGGAACCACTTCGAAGGCGTGAACGCGGTTGAACCAGACGCCGCTCGTCCCGGCCGCATAGGGGGCGAGGTCGGTCAACGGCGCCATATGGCCGCCGCTGTTCCACTCCTTGCAGTTGACGGCGCAGGCATGGCATCCGACGCAGACATCGAGGTCGATCACCAGACCGAGCTTCTTCCCGGTGGTTGCCGGCAACGCCGTCATTTCGGCCCCCGCTCGCGGGCGCGGCGGAATTCCTCGCCGTAGCGCAGCACCTCCGGTGCTGGCGCCATGCCCGGCGGCCTCGCCGTCGGCGCGAACTGTGGGAAGCTCTCGTGCGCTTCCTCGGGCGCCGCCTTTTCCACCCGCACGCGAAGGTCGTACCACGCCGCCTGGCCGGTGACCGGGTCGGAGTTGGAATAGCGCTGGCCATCGCCACGCGCCGGCAACAGCTCCGAGATCACGTGGTTGAGCAGGAAACCTTTCTTCGCTTCCGGCGCGTTGGCATCAAGGTTCCATGCGCCGGCGCGCTTGCCGACGGCGTTCCACGTCCACACGGTATCGGGATTGACGCCGTCCATCAGCCCGACCTGCACCTTGATGCGGCCGTGGTGCGACGTCACCCACACCCAGTCGCCGTCGGCGATGCCGAGTTTCGCGGCCGTCCGGTGGTGCATGTAGAGTCGGTTCGAGCCGGTGATCTGCCTGAGCCAGGCGTTCTGCGAGCCCCACGAGTGATACATCTGCGCCGGCCGCTGGGTCACCGCGTGCAGCGGGTAGTCGTCGGTGTCGACCAGCGATTCCTCTAACGGCGTGTACCAGATCGGCAGCGGGTCGAAGTACGCCTCGATGCGGGCTCGCAAGTGCTCGGGCGGCTGCTTGACGCCGTGGCCGCGGGCGGCGAGTCGGAACTTCTGCAGGTTCTCGGAGTAGATCTCCATGACGATCTGCTCCGGCTTGCCGATGAAGCCGACGGAAGCCGCCCACTCCAGGTAGCCCTTGTTGGCCATCTTGTAGTAGCGGTGCTCGGGTTTGAGTTCGTAACGCCAGAAGCACTGGTTTTCGATGTACTTCTGCAATTGATCGGGATTCGGCGCGCCCTTGCCGTGCTGGTCGCCGTTGGCGCCTCGCCACCCCGCCAGCGAGCCGATGCCCGGCGCGCGCTCGTGGTTGACGATGTAATCGGGATAGCCGCCTGGATACCGGGCGCTGCCGTCGGAGTTGACCATGGCGGGCAGGCCGAGCCGGGCGCCAAGATCGAGGAGCACGCTCTGGAACGCGCGCACGTCGCGGTCGGGCTCGACCACCGGCTGGCGGATGGAGTCCTGGGCGGCGTTAGCCTCGCAAATCGGCCGGTCGAGGAGCGAGATGCAGTCCCAGCGCTCGAGGTACGTGGTGTCGGGCAGGATCAAATCGGCGTAAGGCACCATCTCCGAGAAATAAGCGTCGGAATAGATGATGCGCGGAATCTTGTATTCCCCGGTCACCGGGTCCTTATCGGTCAGCATCTTGATCACGCCGCCGACGTTCATCGACGAATTCCAGCTCATGTTGGCCATGAACATCATCAGCGTGTCGATCGGGTACGGGTCGCCCTTCCAGGCATTGGTGATGACCATGTGCATCATGCCGTGGGCGGCGATCGGGTATTCCCACGAGAACGCCTTGTCGATGCGAAGCGGCCGGCCTTCGTCGTCGACCAGCAGATACGCGGGCGCAGTCGGGAAGCCGAGCGGTGAGCCGCCGAGCGGCGTATTCGGCTTGACCTGGCGCGCGTGGCCGGCGGGCTTCAGCGCCGGCGGGATCGGCTTCGGGAACGGCGGTTTGTGGCGAAATCCGCCGGGGCAGTCGATGCTGCCGAGCAGCATCTGCAGCAGATGCACGACGCGGCAGGTGTGGAAGCCGTTGGAGTGGGCCGAGATGCCGCGCATCACGTGCATGCTGACCGGCCGCCCGATGGTCTTGTCGTGGCGGCGGCCGGCCCAATCGATCCACGGCTGCTCCAGGGTCACCTGCTCATCGAAGGCGGCGTGCGCGAGTTCGGCGGCGATGCGCCGAATGACATCGGCGGCGACGCCGGTGATCTTGGCCGCCGCCTCGGGCGAATACTTGTCGTCGAGGTAGCGCTCGGCCATCAGTTGGAACACCGGCACCACATGGCGCTCGTCGGATAGACGGTAGTCGCCAGCCAGCACCGGATGCGCGTCGGGACTGAGAGCGTTGGCCAGCGCCTTCCGCGCTCCGTCCCAGCACAACGGACGGCCATCCTCGTCGCGGGCGATGCGGCCGTCGTCGGCGGCGCCCGGGTCCTGGATCACCAGCCACGGCGCGTTGGTATATCGGGCCAGGTACTCGCCGTCGATCTTGTCGGCCTTCAGCAGCTCGTGGATGATCGCCATCACCAGCATCCCGTCGGTGCCGGGGCGAATGCCGATCCATTCGTCGGCGATCGCCGAATAGCCGGTGCGCACCGGATTGACCGACACGAACTTGGCGCCGCGGCGTTTCAGCTTGCTCAAGCCCATCTTGATCGGGTTCGAATCGTGGTCCTCGGCAACGCCGAGCATCAGGAAATAGCGGGTGTGCTCCCAGTCCGGCTCGCCGAACTCCCAGAACGAGCCGCCGATGGTGTAGAGCCCGGCGGTGGCGATGTTGACCGAGCAGAAGCCGCCGTGGGCGGCGAAGTTAGGGGTACCGAACTGGCTCGCCCACCAGCCGGTGAACGCCTGGCTCTGGTCACGGCCGGTGAAGAACGCCAACTTCTTGGGATCGGTGGCGCGGATATGACCGAGCCAAGCGGCGGCGGTCAGCATCGCCTCCTCCCACTCGATCTCCTCGAACTCTCCCGAGCCGCGCGGACCGATGCGCTTAAGCGGCTTACTGAGCCTCGCCGGCGAATTGTGGGTCATGATGCCGGCCGAGCCCTTGGCACACAGCACGCCGCGGTTGACCGGGTGGTTGGGGTTGCCCTGGATGTAACGGATGCGACCATCCTGCAGGTACACCTTGATGCCGCACCGGCAGGCGCACATGTAACAGGTGGTGTACTTGATCTGGTCGCCGACAGCGGGCGAGGTATCGACGGCGTCGGAGTCGCGAGCGGACGGTCTCCCCATCATTTCCGGTCTTGCCCTCCCGGGTTCTTGACGCCCTTGCCACCCGGTCCATTGGTATCCGGGCGGTTTCCGCCTGTCAAACTGGAACCCCGAAAAACCGGGCGTTTCCAGGCCTCCGAAGGGAGGCCGTGCGATCGCCAGCCGGCGCGACGGCGGCGGCAAAATGTTTTATTGCCTGGCAAGATGTGGCACAACCGTCCGCCACCGGCGACTTTTGAACCGAATCCGTCATGAATCACCTCGACAGCCTCGAAAGCAAAAGCGTCTACATCCTGCGCGAAGCCTTCAGCCGCATCGATCGCTTGGCCATGCTGTGGTCAATCGGCAAGGACTCGAACGTCATGCTGTGGCTGGCGCGCAAGGCGTTTTTCGGCCACGTCCCTTTCCCGGTGGTTCACGTCGACACCACCTTCAAGCTGCCGGAGATGATCGCGTTCCGCGACCGCTACGCCAAGGAGTGGGGGCTGGATATGATCGTGGTGTCGAACGACGAGGCGCTGCGCGACGGCATGAACCACAAAAAGGGCCGCGTGGTGTGCTGCTCGGCACTGAAGACGGAGCCCCTGAAGAGGATCATCGCCGAGCGCGGATTCACCGGCATCATCGCCGGTATCCGCCGCGACGAGGAAGGCACGCGGTCCAAGGAACGCGTGTTCAGCCCGCGCGGCGAGAACGCTCACTGGGACCTCGCTGACCAACCGCCGGAATTCTGGGACCAGTTCAAGACCGACGTGCCGAAAGGGACGCACCTGCGCGTGCATCCGCTGTTGCATTGGACGGAGCTCGACGTCTGGCGCTACGTCGAGCGTGAAAGCATCCCGGTGGTCGATCTCTACTTCGCCCGCGACGGCCGGCGCTACCGCTCGCTCGGCTGCGCGCCGTGCACCGGGTCGATCGCCAGCAACGCCGCTACCGTCGCCGAGATCATCGCCGAGCTGGCATCGACGCGCGTGCCGGAACGTGCCGGTCGCGCCCAGGACAAGGAGTCCGAGGACGCATTCGAGCGGCTCAGGACCGACGGATACATGTAGCGATGGCGACGCGGGCAAAACGCGGCAAGTCGAAGCGGTCGGCGACCGGAAAGGCAGGGGCCACCGCATCGCTGCTCAACATCGTCGTCGTCGGCCACGTCGATCATGGCAAGTCGACGGTGATCGGCCGGCTGTTCCACGACACCGGCTCCTTGCCGGAAGGCAAGCTCGAGGCGATCACCGAGATGTGCAGGAGCCGCGGCATGCCCTTCGAGTGGGCGTTCGTCATGGATTCGCTGAAGGCCGAGCGCGACCAAGGCATCACCATCGACGCCGCCCACATCCCCTTCCGTTCGCAGACCCGGCCCTACATGCTGATCGATGCGCCGGGCCATCACGAATTCATTAAGAACATGATCACCGGCGCCGCCTCCGCCGACGCCGCGCTGCTGGTGGTCGACGTCGAGGAAGGCGTGCGCGAGAACACCCGCCGCCACGGCTACCTGCTGAACATGCTGGGCATTTCGCAGCTCGCGGTCGCAATCTCGAAGATGGACCGCGTCGGTTTTGAGCGCAAACGCTTCGACAAGGTGGCGGACGAACTAAGGTCCTATCTCGGTGACATCGGCTTCGATGCCGAACGGGTGACGGTGATTCCCGTTTCCGGGCGCGACGGCGACAACATCGCCAAACCCTCCAAGCGCATGGATTGGTACAAGGGCCCGATGGTGATCGCCGCCCTTGATGCCTTCGTGGCGTCGCCGCCGCTGACCGACTTGCCGTTACGTTTTGCGGTGCAGGACGTCTACAAGTTCGACACCCGGCGTATCATCGCCGGGCAGTTGGAGACCGGCCGCCTCGCAGTCGGCGACGAGATCGAGTTCTCGCCCGCGGGCAAGACGGCCCGGGTGAAGGCCATCGAGGCCTGGCACGCGCCCAAGCCAAAGTCCGCGGACGCCGGCGAGCCGGCCGGGATAATCCTCGATCAGCAGATCTTTATCGAACGCGGCCAGATCGGCAGCCACGCCGGGGCGGCGCCGATGCTGACCGATACCTTCCGGGCGCGGCTGTTTTGGCTCGGTCGCCGGCCGCTGAAGACCGGCAACCGATACCGGCTCAGGCTCGCCACCGCCGAATATCCGGTGCGCGTCGAGACGGTCGAACGAGTGATCGACGTCGACAACCTGGCAGCATCGGCGGCCGACGAAGTCGGGCGTCACGCCGTTGCCGAGGTGGTCCTGGCGTCGCGCGGGCTGATGGCACTCGATCCGTTCACCGCCAACCGCAAAACCGGCCGCTTCGTGCTGGTCGAGGACACCGACATCGTCGGCGGCGGCTTGGTCGACATGCGGGGGTTCGAGGACCAGCGCGGCCGCTTCGCGGTCAAGTCTTCCAACATCGTGCGCCACGTACACCCGATCGAGCTCGCCGACCGCTGGCACGCCAACGGCCACAAGAGCGCCATCATCTGGCTCACCGGCCTGCCCGGCGCCGGCAAGTCTACCCTCGCGTTCGGTCTCGAGCAGGTGCTGTTCCGCAAGGGCATGCACGCCTACGTGCTGGACGGTGACAACATCCGCCATGAGCTTTCCGCCGACCTCAGTTTCTCGCCCGCCGACCGCACCGAGAACATCCGCCGCGTCGGCCAGACCGCCGGCGTGTTCGCGCGTGCCGGCGTCATCGCCATCTCCTCCTTCATCTCGCCCTACCGCGCCGACCGCGATAGGGCGCGCGCGGTGGCGCCGGAGCTCTTCCACGAGGTGCACCTGTCGGCCGCCTTGGCGGCGTGCGAGAAGCGCGATCCGAAGGGCCTCTACGCCAAGGCCCGGCGCGGCGAGATCAAGGACTTCACCGGCGTTTCGGCGCCCTACGAGGAGCCGGTGGCGCCGGAGATCAACATCGATACGGGGAAGCTCACGGTCGAGGAAAGTCTGGACACTCTGGTCGACTACGTCCAGCGGGTAGTCGCCCTCGACCGTTGAAGCCGTCAGATTTGCGGCCGTGCCTTGATGGTCGCCATGAAACTCGTCGCCGAGCCGGCATTAAGATACGTCAGCGCGCAGCCGAGCTGCTTGTCGTCCTTGTCGCTGGCCGGCGGGCACGCCTCTTCCGGCACCGTCGGCCGTGAATCGGCGCGGGCGATGTCCTTGGCCTCCGCCGGCAACGCGCCGGGCAGGTCTGCCTCGCGGCGGGCATTGGCGGGTTCCTTGGCCGGCGTCAGCACGATGTCCGGCTCGACGCCGCGGGCCTGGATGGTGTGTCCGTCGGGTGCGTAATAGAGCGCCGTCGTCAGCCTGAGCCCACCTTCCACCGGCATCGGCAGGATGGTCTGCACCGAGCCCTTGCCGAACGACCGCGTCCCCATCACCGTGGCGCGGCGGTGCTTCTGGAGCGCGCTGGCGACGATCTCGGACGCCGAGGCGGAACCGCCGTTGATCAACACCACCATCGGCACGCCGCGCGCGAAATCGCCGGGATCCGCCTTGTAGGAGCGGTCCTGGCTGCGGTTGCGGCCGCGGATGGAGACGATTTCGCCCTCGTCCAGGAACGCGTCGGCGAGCGCCAGCGACTGATCCAGCAGCCCACCCGGGTTGTTGCGCAGATCGAGCACGATGCCGGCCGGCCGGCCGCCGACGGCGGCGTGGATGCCATGAATGGCCTCCGCGACGCCGGTTTCGACCTTCTCGGTGAAGCGGGTGACGCGGATGTAGCCGATGTTGTCCTCGACGCGCCAGCGCACGGCACGGATCTTGACGATCGCCCGCGTCAGGGTGACCGCGAAATCCGCCCGGCCGGCACGGCGGATGGTCAGCGTAATGTCGGTGCCGGGGCGGCCACGCATGGTTTTCACTGCCTGCACCAGGGTCTTGCCCTGGATCGGCTCGCCGTCGACGCTGATGATCAGGTCACCAGTCTTCAGCCCGGCGCGTTCGGCCGGCGTGTCCTCGATCGGCGCGATCACCTTGACCATGCCGTCTTCCATGGTGATTTCGATGCCGAGCCCGCCGAATTCGCCCGAGGTCTGGACGAAGCTCTCGCGGAACTCGTCGGCATTGAGGTAGCTGGAATGCGGGTCGAGTGACGCCACCATGGTCTCGAGCGCCGATTCCACCAGCTTTTTCGGAGCCAGCGTGCCCGGCTGCGCCTTGGTCTCGCGCACACCCTTGATGGCGGCATCGATCAGAGTGGCGTCGGACACGTCGTGGACATAGCTGACCCGGACGCGGCGGAACGCAAATTCGAAGTACTTGAGACGGTCCTTGTCGTCGGGCTGGGCGGAATACGCCTTATACACGGTCTCGAAACGCTCGAGCTGCATCTGCGCCGCTGCCGGCAGCGGCGTTTCGTCGTTGGTCAGCGCGCTGATGACGCGGTTGATCGCCGACTGGCCGCTGCCGCACGCCGTCACCGCCGGCACCAGCACCAGGGCCACTATCAGGCCCGTCAGCCAACCCGCGGCGCGCGGGGAACCTTGCGACTTCATCATCTGTGGTCTTTCAAAAGCGGCGGGCGCGGCCCGTCGACAACTGAGATGATTCTCCGGGATGGGTTAACGCCGGCTTACCCGTCGGTGGTGATTTTCTTGGTCAGCTCGCCCAGCACCTTGTCCGACTGATCGTTGGCCACTTGGCAGGTGCCGGCGTTTTCATGCCCGCCGCCGCCGTATTTAAGCATTAGCTCGCCGATGTTGGTCTTCGAGGAGCGATTCACGATCGATTTGCCGGTTGCGAACACGGTGTTCTGCTTGTTCAGCCCCCACAGCACGTGGATCGAGATGTTGGTCTTCGGGAACAGCGCGTAGATCATGAACCGGTTGCCGGCGTATATGGTCTTCTCGCCCCGCAAGTCAAGCACCGCCAGGTTCTTGTGGACCTTGGTGCAGCGTTTGATCTGGTCCGTGAACTTGTCCTGGTGCTCCATGTAGAGATTCACCCGCTCCTTGACGTCGGGGAGTGCTAGGATTTCGTCCACCGAGTGGTCGCGGCAGGCGTCGATGAGCTGCATCATCAGATTGTAGTTGGAAACCCGGAACTCGCGGAAGCGCCCGAGACCGGTGCGTGCGTCCATCAAGTAGTTCAATAGCACCCAACCCTTGGGCTTCAGGATCTCATCGACACTGTATTGGGCGGAATCACCCTTGTCGACGGCCTCCATCATCTCCGCGGAGACGTTCGCGAACTTTTCCTTGCCGCCGTAGTATTCGTAGACGACGCGCGCCGCCGACGGCGCGCCCGGGTCGATGATGTGGTTGTCGGGCTCGTCTTCGACGCGGATCGCCTCGCTGGCATGGTGGTCGAAGGCCAGGTACACGCCCTTCACGTACGGCAGGTTGGTGGTGATGTCCTTGTCGGAGACGCGGATCGTGCCGTCTTGCATGTCCTTGGGATGGACGAATTTGATGTCGTCGATCATGTCCAGCTCCTTCAACAGCACGGCGCAAACCAGGCCGTCGAAATCGCTGCGCGTGACCAACCGGAATTTGTTGCCGCTCATTGTCGCTTGTCCCTGATTTGTATCTGTTGATGCCCCGCCCGGTCGTTCCGGTCATCTTAGCCCATTCTGCCCGGCCGCCGAAACCCGTTAGCCGGCGAATATCCGTGAATCCAGAGACCGGGCATCGCCTGGCTCAGTCCCTCGACAGCCCATGCGCCGCCCACACGCCGGCGCCCAGCAAGGCGACCGCGCCGGCCTGGTGCAATGCCGCCAGCGGCACCGGCACCACCAGCAGCAGCGTCGCGATGCCGAGCCCCACTTGCACCACCGCGACTGCCGCCGTCAGGTTGATCGCCAGCCGCTGCTCCCGGTTCAGCGGCGCCGGGCGCGTTCGCCACCAGAACCAAGCGGTGGCCGCCAAAACCGTCATCGCCAGCAGCCGGTGGTCGAACTGCACGGTGGCGATGTCTTCGAAGATATTCACGTACAGCGGCCGCATGGCAAAAATTTCTGCCGGCAGCCATTGGCCGTCCATCAGCGGGAAGGTGTTGTAGGTCAGCCCGGCGTCGAGCCCGGCGACGAAGGCCCCGGAAACCTGGGTGACGAATACCAGTCCGACCAGCGCCAGCGCGCCCCGCGTCAGCCCTCGCATCGTCGCCGCGCCGTCCGCCACCCGCGGCCGCATCAGATCGAGCGCCACCCACAACAGCGCCGCGAAGATCGCTACGCCCAACGCCAGATGCGCTGCCAGCCGGTACTGGCTGACGTCCGGATAGTCGACGAGGCCGCTCATCACCATGTACCAGCCGAGTGCGCCCTGCGCGCCGCCGAGCACGAACAACCCGGTCAGCCGTGCCGCCAGCGCACGACCGACCCATCCCCTGGCCACGAACACCACCATCGGTACGAAGAACGCCACGCCGATGATCCGCCCCCACAGCCGGTGCGCGTATTCGAGCCAGAAAATCGTCTTGTATTCGGCGAGCGTCATGGTGAAATTCAGCTTCAGGTATTCCGGCGATGCCCGATAGAGGCCGAACACTTCCTGCCACGCCGCTTCGTCGAGCGGCGGCAGCCAGCCGCTGATCGGCCACCACTCGGTGATCGACAGCCCCGATTGGGTGAGCCGGGTGACGCCGCCGAGCACGATCATCGCGAAAACCATGGCGGCGACGACGAACAGCCAAGCGGCGATGATCCGGTCGCGGGTGGTTGGCATGGCTGTGGCTGGCATGTTGGCGTTGGTCGAAACGGTCACTTCGCCGCCTTATACGGTCTCTTCGCCGCCTTATAAAGTGCCGGGGTAGCCAAGAACAGGCTGACAAGGGCGGATATCGGGGTGGCGGCCCGGCGGGGCCTAGGTGGTAGGCCCCTGGATGTCGCGGCCGAGCGCACCCGCCAGCAGCATGTACACCTTGCCCACGTCCGACGACAGGAAGGTGTTCTTGAGCAGCCCCTCCTGGTCGCGTTTCTTGGCTTCCTCAAGCAGCGTCTCGAACTCCGAGAAGTAGCGGGTCACGTACTCGCGGAATTGGCCGTCCTGCTGGTACTTCTCGCGGATGGCGTTGAGCCGCGCCTTCTCGCGGAAGCCCAGCATCTTGCGCACGAAAATGTTCTTTTCGCCGCGGTTGAAACGCCGCCACTCGTCCTCGGAGATGCTTGTCTCGAGGACCCGGTTCAGGTCGACGGCAATCGACTGCAGGCGTTCGGCAATGAAGCTCGACTGGTGCACGAAGTCCTCGAGCCCGGCTTCCTTCTTGCGCGACTTCAACGCCTCCAGGAGCGCGCTGGCCTCGTTCGACGCCTGGCGGATCTCGGCCGTCTGGTATTCGAGCGCCTGCGTCACTTGGCTGGCCCGTTGCGCGACCACCGAGGTCGACCGCGTCAACGCGTCCGAATGCGCCCGTACCTTCTGGTCCCACGCCGCCACCTTGCCGAGCGCCTGTTCGGTGACGCCGGCGAGCTCGCCGGTGCGGCGCCGGAATGCTCTGCTCAGCGCCTCGATCCCCTGCTCGACCTGCTGGTAGGAACCGGCGACGGTGTGAAGCTGCTGGCGCAGCGTATCTGTCGACCGTTCGAGGGTCGTCGTCGCCTTCGCGGCCTCGGCGCCGGCATTCTCGGTCAACTCGCGGAACGTCTCCATCACCTTGTTGAGCTTGGCGGCGTTAAGGTCGGAGGCGACCGTGGCTTCCGCCGAGCGCTGGGTCAGCGACTCGCCAACCCGGGCCAGGCGCGTGACCGCCTCCTCGATGGCAGCGCGCAGCATTTCTGACTGGTGGCTCAGGTTGTCGGCGGTTTCCTCGACCCGGCCCGACGACTTGCGGTGGATTGAGTCGAGCTCTTGCAGCCGGTTGCGCAGGTCCTGGCCGGCGTCTCTCAGGCTCGACGCCGCTTGTGCCGCCATCGCGTTCAACTGCTCGTATTGTTTGCGTAGCTCGTTGCCCAAGGTGTCCAGGTGCTGGGCGGCGCCGTCCGAAACCACGGTCACGTCGCGGCCGTGACGATGCAGGGATTCGGCGACCTCGACGATCCGCTTCGAGGCCTGATCGGCGCCGGCCGTCACTTCCTGGGCCCGCGCCTGCAGCGTTTCGCCGACCCGGCCAAGGTTGGCGGTGGCAGTGTCGGACGCGTTGGTCAACCCCAACGCCTGCTGATGCAGAGCATCCGAGAACGCCTGCACATGGGTGGAGGCGGAATTATAGGTAGTGGTCAATTCCTGGGAATTGCGATGCAGAATCTGGCTGACGTCGTTGAAGCGGGCGCGCGCCCGGTCGAGGGAGTCGTTGAGCGTGCCAACGTGCGTCTGCAGCGACGTCGCGATGCCGGCAAGGTTGGCGGCGGCGCGCTCGGACGCGCCGGTCGCATTCGCGACGTGTTCGCGCATCGATTCACTGACGGTGGTGATGTTGCTGACCGCGGTTTCCGAGGCGTGGGTCAATTCCCCCGTTCCGTCCTTGAGTGTGCCTGTGACGTTGGCGACGCGCGTCACCGCCAAGTCAGACACCTTGCTCAAGCGTTCGGTCTTTTCCTGCAGGTCGCGGTCGGCTTCTTTCAGCCACAATGTGGTCTCGGCGGTCACCTGCTGCAGCTCGCGCGAGCGCTCCTTCAAGGTCGCCGAGACGCTCTCCATCTGCTCCGACGCCTGCACCGACATCCGGGTCAGATCCTCGCCCTGGCGGCGCATCGCATCGCTGACCAGAGACAGTAACTGCGCCGCCCGGTCAGTCGCACCGGCGAGGTCGCGGGAGCGGTCGTTGAAGCCGTGGCCGACCGAGTCGACCTCGGCGACCGCCTTGGTACTTGCCTGGGACAGCGTCTCGGCACCCCTGAGCAACAGGTCGCCAATGGCGCGAATCTTGGCGTCGGCGCTGTCGGACGTCTGCACCAGCGCCGCCAGTTGCCGCTGCATGTGCTCGCCGACCGCTTGCAGCCGCAGCTCGGCGCGCTCGCCGGCGGTCTCCAGGTCCCCCGACCGCTGGCCCATGATGCGGCCGGCGTTCAGCATCATGCGCGCAGCGCGGGCGGACACCTGGACTAGTCGACGGGCCCGTTCCTCCCACAGCTGGGCGATGGCCTCGGCCTCGCTTTGCGCCTTGGCCGAGGCTACGGTCAGCGCTTGGGCGCGGTCATGAATCGTAGTGCCCAGTTCCTGCAGCCGTTGCGCCGCCGCCTCCGAGGTGCCGGTGATCGATTCGAGGTGGTTGCGCAAGCTGTCGATGACGCCCATCGCGCTCGCCGACGACGTACCGACCTCGGCGGTGGCATGGGTCAGCGCCTGGCGGGCCTGGGTGACGTCGGCGACCCCCTTGTCGGAAGCGCGGGTCAGCGCGGCCGAACTGTGCAGCAACGCAGCGGCAAGGCCGCTGATCTGCGCTCCCGCCTTCTCCGAGGCGGCTGTGATGTCGCTCGATCGCTGGCGAAGCGCGTCGCCGGCGGCGCCAATGCGTAGCACGCTCTGGTTGGCGATCTTTGCCAGCGCGTCGGCGCGCTCGTTGAGTGCATTGCCGACGCCGCCGATCTGATCTATCGCCCCCTTGGCGGAGTCGTTGAGGTCCGCTGAGCGAGCCCGCAGCTTTTCGCCGACCTGCTCGACCTGGGTCATCACCATCTCGGCAATCTGCGATAGCTCGCTGGAATTGCGGCGCAGCCGGTCGCCGACTGTTTCGGTGCTGGCCACGGTCTGGCCGGCGAGCTCGATCATGTCGCGGACCTGCTGGCGGAACGCGTCGCCGGTGTTGCGGACGCGTCCTGTCACCTGTTCCGCCGTCGCCGTCAGCTGTTTGGCGTGATCCTTCAATGTGTCGGCCATCTCGTGCAGTTGCCCGGTGACTTTCTGCGACGAATCGGTGAGCGCAGTCGACTGATTGGCGAGGTTAATCTCGATTTCCGAGGTGCGCGCGTGAACCAAATCGGAGACGTTGGCGAGTTCCTCGGTCTGGCGCCGCAGTGTCTCGCGCATGGAATCGGCTTGGCCGGTGGCGCGCTCGACGTGCTGGCTCATATCGCGGACGTGACCTTGCAGGTTCTCGGCGCCGGCGCCGATCATCGAGACCGCTTTCTCGGCGGTGCTGCCGAGCCGTTCGATCCGCTGGTCGAGGGCGTCCGCCGCTTGATCGGTTCGCGCCACCGCCTCGACCGACACTGCACCCAGATGCTCGGTACGCGCCTTCAGCGCGTCCGCTGATTCATGCGCGCGCACGGCAGCGTTGTCGGCAGCCGCGGTCAGCTCGCCGATCCGGCGGTGCAGCGTCTCCGCCAAGCCCTCGGTGCGCGCCGATGCCCGATCGGCGGAAACCGAGAGGTCGCGGGTGCGCTGGTTGAGGATGTCGCCGGCCTCGCGCGCCCGTTCGGCAGCCCGCTCGGAGACTATCTGCAGATCGAAGGTCTGGCGGCGCAGTGCGTCGGCGATGGCGTGGGCGCGCAGATCCGCGTCCTCCGACACCTGCGACAGCTCGAGTGCTCGCTGCTGGATCAGGTTGCTTGTCGCCTCGCCGCGCTTGGTCGCCTCTTCCGACGCCTGTGTCAGGTCGCGGGCCTGCCGCTGCAACGCCTCGGTAATCTCGCGCACCCGCGTCTGCGCTTTGTTGGAGGGATAGATCATGCGCCGCATGTGCCAGCGCAGCGCCTCGGTTTCGCGGCGCAGGCTCTGTCCGCGCTCCCACAACGCGATCACCATCCACATCAGCGACAGGGGCGTGAAGGCACCGGCAGCCAGCCCGCCGATCTCATGCGGCAGCAACTCCGCCAGGTTGGTCCAGCCCACCGACGTCTCGACGTAATGCGCGATCCCCCACAGCCAGGCGACGCTGGCGATGACGCCGCCGATGGCGTGGAAGTGGTAGCGGAGATGGAGCGGCGGCGCCCAGCGGTCGAAGTCGACCGTTCCCTGGTCGGCGGCATCAATCGCGTCATCGGCAACCGGCGGTCGCGGCTCAAGGGCACCGGAAGCAAGCGATTCCGGGTCCGGCTCGCCGGCAGGCGTGCTGCCGGCCGCGGGTCCCTTGCCTTGCCCTTTGGCCATGCCTGTTACCCCGCCTGTCGCCTGCGTTTCCACCCAGGGGTCATTAGGATGATACAACGCTACATATAGCGGGTAAATGGGCCCTTAGTCACAAAATACTGGGAATTAATGGCCGCGGGTAGGCTGCCGGCGGGTTACAGCGTCGACACCTTTTCGACGATCCGCTGGCCGGCGCGGCCGTCGGTCAGATCGTCGAACAGTAACCTCCGGTATTCCGCCCGCCGTTCGGCCCCGGCGTCGGGGTCGGCTAGGGCGCGCTCCACCGCCGCCGCCAGCTTTTTCACGTCCGCCACCTCCTCGCCCACGTCGCGCCAGCGCCACTCGATGGCGTCCGGGTCGTAGCGTGCCTCGTCGCTCGCGGCCGCTGGGTTGGCGATCAGCACGATCGGCCGGTCGAGGGCGAGATACTGGAAGATCACGCCCGATGCGTCGGACACCAACGCGTCGGCAGCCATTAGGTAGGGCACGACGTCGGCGACCGGGTCGCCGACCAGGTGCACGCGCGGGTTGGCCTCGGCGGCGCGCGCCCACGCCGCAATCCAGTCCGGCCTAAGCTCGCAAGTCGAAGGATGCGGCTTGATGATAACCGTCACGTCGTCGCGGTCGCCGGCAATCAGCGCCGCGGCATCCACACCCAGCATCGACGCCGACGAGAACGGCGGGTAATGGGTCGGCGCGTAAAGCACCGTCTTCAGGCCGCGCGGTAGCTTGAATGGCAACGGCAGCTGGTCGCCCCGGAACAGCGGATCGTTGGCAGCGTAGCCGGTCACCCAGACGCGGCTTCCGGGAATGGTGCCGCTGGCCACCAGCCTGTCGCGCATCATCGTCCCCGGCACGCACACGAAGTCGGCGTGGCGGACGTGGCGGCCGGCGAAGTTTCGGCCGGCCAACGTGTGGCGGATATTGACCGTCGCCGCCTTCGGCATCATCGCCGCCAGGCGCTGCACCGGCGCGTCGCAGATCACCGTCACCATCGGGTCGAATTCCGCCGCGTCGCGGGCGTCGGCCGAGATCGCCGGCCAATGGCCGTCCTGGAACGCCTCGAATAGCGGCCTCAGGTGCGGCGCGTGGAACTTGGCGTGGACGTAGAGGGCAATGCGCTTGCCGCCTTTCTCCAGCGCCTGGCGGCCTCGTTCCGCCGCCTTCATGGTCAGGAGCGCGGTCGAGGCAACAACGTGCCCCGGCTCGCGGGCGAGCGCCGCCTCGAACTTCTCCACCGCATCATCGGCGCAGCCGAGACTCTTGAACGCAAGCCCGAGCTGCGCCAGCGTGTCGCCGCCACCGCCGGTGCCTGTGTCGCGCTCGAGCGCAGCCTCGAGGTGCGGAATCGCTTCTTCGGCGCGGCCGGCATAGCGGCAGGCGATACCGAGCAGGTATCGCGTCTCGAGATCGCCGGGGGTCATGTCGGCGGCCCTGGCCAGCGCCGCCCGCGCGGCCGGGTAGTCGCCCTCGACGAACAGCACCTTGCCGAGGTTACGTTGCGCCGGCTGGTAGCTGGGCGACGAAGCGAGCGCCTTCTCGAAGCTTTCCCTGGCGTCGCCGAGCCTGCCGGCGAACGCCGCCAACTCGCCGAGTTGGGTGCGCACCACCGCGTCGTCCGGCTCGGCGGCAAGCGCGCGCTCGAACAGCCCCTGCGCGTCGCCGAGCGCGCCGCGGCGCCGCGCCGCGATGCCCTGCTCCACCAGCGTCCACGCTGTCGGCTTGCCCGACGCCTTGGCGCCGAGACCGGCGGACCTGCTGCGGCCGCCCTTGCCAGCTTGCAGCCGCACGATCCCCATCTTTGCCAGCCACGCCAGCGTGCGCGTCAGTCGGTAGCGCCGGTCCTCGGGCAGCAGGTCGGCGAGGGCGAGCACCTCCGCCGGGCCGTGGTCGGCGAGCTTGGCGAGGATTTTCCTTTGGTCGTCGTCGCCGAGGAACGCGTACGCGGCGAACACGTTCATGCGCTGGCGGCCGATTGCCTGCAATCGCTTCGCCCACCCGCCCTTGCCGTTGCCCTGTTGGTCCGCGGCAGCCAGCGCCACCAGCGTCTTGCCATCGAGGGTGTGGGTCGGGTGCGCCGCGTACAGCGAGAACGGATCGTCGCGCAGCGGCACCGGCGGCCGGTGCGCGGCCAGCGGCGCGATCGCCTTGTCGCGGTTGCGGACGTTCTCCAGGTCCCGCCACAGGTCCTGATACTGGCGCACCACCACCCGCCAGTCGAACGCCTGCCGCGCCCGCTTGCGGCCGGCCTCGCCCATGCGGCGGCGCAGCGCCGGATCGGCGGCCAGCGCCGCGAACGCTTCGGCGGCGGCGGCAATGTCCACGGCGGTGGCCTGGCTGACGACGCCGCAATACTGTTCGTAGGCTTGGTCGCTGGTTTCCATCGTCAGCCGTGCTTCCGGCGCCAGCCCCAGGTCGCCGCCCGATTCCGGCAGCGGCATCCAAGTCGGAATGGTGAAGCCGTCGATGCCTGTACGCACGGTATCGCGGTAGCCGTCCCAGTCCGACACCACCACCGGCAGGCCGGCCGCCATCGCCTCGATCGGCGTCAAGCCAAAAGTCTCTTGGATGTTGTCGGAAAGCGAGGTGAACACGTCGGCGGCGAACCATACCTTGAACCGGACGTCGGGCCGGCGGCCGTCGAGGAAGATACCGTTGATCGAGGGCGCGTAGCGCAACAACCCGTCGCGGAAATCTCTTTCGATGCCGTCGTTGGCGAACCAGCCGGCCTGCAGCAGGTGCAGGCGCTTGCCGGTCCGCTTAGCCGCTTCCTCGAGAGCGAGATAGAGCGGCGTCGGGTGCGCTTTGGCGTGAAAGCTGAGCCGGCCCAGGAACAGCACCGCGACGTCGTCGTCGCCGATGCCGAGCCCGCGGCGGATGGTGCGGCGCGCACTTGCCGCTTTGTCGTCATCAACGAACGCGTCGCAATCGACGCCGAGCGGGATTACCGGCAGCTGCAATTTCGGCTCGACCTTGCCGCCGGTGCGGCGGCCCAAGTAGTCCGCCCAGTTGTCGAGCAGCCGGACGACGGCGGCGCGCGTCGCCTCCGAGGTGCAGACGGCGGCGTCCCACGGCTGCACCGGCGCCGTCAGCAGTTCGCCGAGCCCGTCCATCACGCGGTCGGAGGCGATGGTGTGGGTGACGCCGCAAATGCTGTAGGCGCGGTCACCGATGCCACGGCGGCGCCACGCGAACGGCGCCAGCATCGGGTCGGGCAGCATAAGGGTCGCCGGCGTCTCTGCCTTGCCTTCCCCCTGGGCCTCCCCCGGTTCGTCATTCGCCATGGCACCGAACGGAACCCAGTGACAGGGCCGCTTGTTGTCATCGAGCGCCTGCACCCGGCGCTGGAAATCGTCGAAGTGGTCACGGCCGAGCGCCTGAGCGTAGAACGCCGGCACGCCGGAATGGCGGACGAAGCCCTTGAGGAAGCCTTCCCCGGCCGAATGCCGGCCGAGCAGACGCGCGCGTCCGGTGTCGACCGCGTCCGGATGATGGAAAAGGACTGCGTTCCGGGTCCTGCTCCGCTTTCTCGCCATTAGTTTCTTCGGCCTCGCTGGCCCGGTGCCGGCGATGCGGCCGACCCGGCTGCCGTTAGAACAGGTGCTGCCCGCCGGTGACCCACAGCTCGCTGCCGGTGACGTAGCCGGCGTCGTCGGAGCACAGATAGTAGATCGTGCGCGCTACGTCCTCGGGCGTGCCCATGCGGTCGAGCGGGATGCGCGGGATCAGCACCTCGTATTCGGGCCCGACCATCTCGGTTTCGATCTCGCCCGGCGCGATGGCGTTGACGCGCACGCCGAGCGCCGCGAACTCGTTGGCCAGCTCGCGCGTCAACCCGGACAGCGCCGCCTTGGAAATCGCGTATGCCGAGCCGGCGAACGGGTGGATCAAATGGCCGGCGATCGACGTGACGTTGACGATGGCGCCCTTGCCCCGGTGCAGCGCCGACGCAAATCCCCGGCACAATTTCAGCGGCGCGAACAGGTTAAGCTCGAACACCTCGTGCCAAGCGTCGAGATCGCCATTGAGGCAGCCAAGCCGCTCCTTGTAGGGCGTCTTCGGCGACATGCCGGCGTTGTTGACCAACGCATGCAGCGGCTTCTTGCCGAGCTTCTTGTTGGCCTCCTTGATGAAACGGTCGAGGCTGGCGGCGTCGGCGAGGTCGGTGGCGATGTGGCAGGTCCAGTTGGGATCGCGCTTGCACTCCGCCGGCGTTTCGTCGCGCGAGCAGGTGATGATCTGCCAGCCGCGATCCAAAAAAAGCCGCGCCGTGGCGTGGCCGATGCCGCGGCTGGCGCCGGTGACGATCACCGTTTTACGGTCTTCCCCCATGCCCCGACGTTAGGCCATCGGCCGCCATCTTTCCAGACCACACGCAGCCGAATACCGCTAAACTGGCGCCGATGTGCTCGCGTTTCGAAATGAACGCCCAGCCACGCGAGTTGGCGCGCCGCTTCGGTCTGAAATCGCCGCCGCCGGTGCCGAACGCGCCGGAGTTGAGACCAACCAACCAGGCACTGGTCATCGACCGCGCCCACGCTGGCGGCGACGGGCCGGCGGGGCGGCTGCTCGCCTGGGGGCTCGTCGTCACATGGGACAAGAACCTGCTGATCAACGTTCGCGCCGAAACGCTCGCCGAGAAGCGGGCCTTCCGACTGCTCCTCGGTTCGCGCTGCCTGGTGCCGGCCACCACCTGGTTCGAGTGGCGGAAGGTCGGCCGCGCCAAGCTCAAGAACCGCATCGCGCCGAATAGCGGCGGCATCTTCGCCTTCGCCGGGCTCGCCGATGGCGCGCGTTTCACCGTCGTCACCTGCGCCGCAGCGCCCGGCGTCGCCCACATCCACCATCGCATGCCGGTGGTGCTCGCGCCCGCGACCGAGGCGGCGTGGATGGACCCGACCGCATCCTTTGCCGAGGTGAAAGGCGCGCTCGTTCCCTACGTCGGGGCGCTCGCGGCCGCCGAGGAGTCGCCGCCCGGCATCGGCCGGCCCGGTCAATCGGATTTGTTCCGATGAGGAACCGCAGCCCGCGTCAGTGGGCCATGAACACCGGGATGGCGGCGTTTTCGAGTACGTGACGGGTGAAGCCGCCGAGGATCAGCTGGCGCATGCGACTGTGGGTGTAGGCGCCCATTACCAACAGATCGACGCTGCCCTCGGTCAGCGCCGCCAGCAACGCGATGGCGATCGCCTGCCGGTCGTTGGTAGCCGTCTCGAGGGTGCGAGCCGCCGTCTGGATGCCATGCCATTGCAGATAGATAGCCAGATCCTGGGCGCGCACCGACGGGATTTTAGGCGTTGCGGCGGTGAACACCGTCACCTTGGCTGCCCGCTTCAGCAGCGGCAGGGCGGAGCTGACGGTGCGCGCCGATTCGGCGCTGCCGTTCCACGACACGGCGATCTTGCTGCCGATCTTCTTGGCGCCGGCCGGCGGCATCACCAGCACCGGCCGGCCGGTGTCGAATAAGGCGGCGTTAAGGGTCAGCGTCGAGGATACGTCCGACGTCGCCGTCGGCCGCGCCACCACCATCAGGTCGGCGAGCCGGCCGCGCCGCGCGGTAACCTCGTCATCGCGACCGACCTCCTCGCTCCAGTGCGCCGAGCCGCCCTTGGCATCGGGACTGTCGCGCACCGCGATCGACAATTTCTTAACCAGCTCGTCGAAGGCGCGCCGCCCGCGGCTGGCACGGTCGCGGCCTTCCTTCTCGGCGATCTGGATCATGTCCTCGATCATCGCCACCGACATGCCCTCGCCAAGAAGCGGAATGGTGTCCTTGGGATCGGGGCGCACGATCAACACCTCGACGTGGGCGCCAAGGTCGCGCCCCAACGTCAGCGCCGCCTCCATGACCGGATTGGCGGCTTCCGACCCGTCGGTCGGAACCAGAATCGTGCGGATATCCATCGTATAACTCCCCCGCCGACCCCGCCCGGACGGATTGTCCACGGGCCGGTCCTCCGGCCCCTATCATGGCGATTCCCCGGCCAAACATAAAGTCCCGATTGACTGCTCAGGGATCGAAATATGGCGGTCGCGTTACGGTCCAAGCACCGCCAAGCTGGCCTTTGCCGTGTCCTCGCGCGACCCGGAACTGTCGATGCGCCGCCAGTCGATGGCGCCGAGATCGTAGGCTAGCTGCATCGCCAGCACTCGCACATCGGCGTCGGAGACGTTGCGGCGGCGTTCGCCGAGCCGCCTCGCCATCACCTCCGGCGGCGCTTCCAGCCAGAGCCCGGTGAACGGCACCCCGGCCCGCGCCGCGATCTCGGCGATGGCGTGGCGCTCGTCGGGCCTGGCGAACACCGCATCGGCGATCGCCGAGTGGCCGGCGGCGAGGGCCGCCGCCGCCTCGTCGCGCATCGACTGATAGGTGCGCGCCGTCATCTCCGCGCAGTAGCCGGCCTCGCCGAGGCGCGCGCTCAGCGCCGCGCCGGCCAGCCGCTTGCGGATCGAATCCGTGCGCACCACTCGCGCTCCCGGCGCCGCGCCGAGGTGCGGCGCGAGCTCGCGTGCCAGCCGCGACTTGCCGCTGCCGGAAAGCCCGCCGACGGCGATCAGCCGCGGCGACACTGGCTTCAGGTAATCGAGGGCACGGGCGAGGTAGTCGCGGGCTTCCTCGGCGCGCGCCCTGGCCTTGCCGGAGTCAGACAGCAATACCGCCTGCGCCGCGTCGACGTGGGCGCGGATCGCCGCCCGCATCGACAGGAATAGCGCCGTTACCCTAAGGCCACCGGCTTCTTCGCTGCCGTCACCGGTGACATCGAGATAGCGGTTAAAGACGATGCTGGCGAGCCGGCGCAAGCCGCGGTGGTCTAGGTCCATGAGCAGGAACGCCAGGTCGTAGAGCACGTCGATGGTGGCGAACGCCTCGCTGAACTCGATGCCGTCGAACAGCGTCGGCCGGCCGTTGACCAGGCAAATGTTGCGCAGGTGCAGATCGCCGTGACAGAGGCGCACCCGGCCGGCATCACGCCGCCGGTCCAGCACGTCGCCGACCGTGGCGAGAACGGTTTTCGATCGCCGCGTCAGCGTTTCCGTGTCGCCGGCGTCGAACACGTCCTCGCCCGATTGGGCGAAGCACTCGGCGTTGCTGTCCAGGATCATGGCGACGCCGTCGCAGCCGCCGAAGTCAGTGCGCGCCTCGGCACCCTCGTGGAAGCGGGCGATGGCGTCGGCCAGGTCTTCCATCATGACGCGGCCGAGCGCGCCTTTCTTGGCGAGGCGGTCGAACAGGGTATCCTGGTCAAAGCGGCGCATGTCGACCAGCCAGTCGACCGCCGGCCCGTCGCCGCCGAGGGCGAGCCGGCCGTCAGGCTGCCGCGTCACCGCGACGACGCCCTTGTAGAGGGTCGGCGCGGTGCGGCGATTGATCCGCACCTCCGCCTCGCAAGCTGCCCGGCGCTTTTCCGGCGTCGAGAAGTCGAGATAAGGGAACACCACGGCCCGCTTCAGCTTAAGCGCCCGCTCGCCGGCCAGGAACACCTCCGATACGTGAGTCTGGATGCGTTCGACAGGTCCGGAGCCGACGCTGAAGACTTTGGGATCCGAGAGCAGCCGGATGACCTCGTCCTGGGATTCTTTGGGGTGCACGGACGTGGTAGGCGCCTAGCGGAAGACGGCGCGTTGTTCGTTGATGCCTTCCGGGTCCTCGTGGATCAGCACCTGGGCGTTGGGAAACACCTGCATGACGCTCATCTCGACCTGGTCCGAGATCACGTGCGCGTCGTGGAGCGTGATGTCACCGTTCATTTCCAGGTGCATCTGGATGAACAGCTGGTTGCCGGCCGAGCGCGTGCGGAGGTCGTGGACGCCGACCACCGCCGGGTGTGCGAGCGCGATTTCGCGGATGCGCTGGCGGTCGCCGTCGGGCAGTTCGCGGTCCATCAGCATGTTCATCGACGCGACGCCGATCTGCCACGCCCCCCACAGGATGTAGCCGGCAATCGCGATGGCGAACGCCGGGTCGGCCCACACCAGGCCGAACTCGCTCACCATCAGCAGCGACACGATGACGCTCAGGTTCACCAATACGTCCATCTGGTAATGGGCGGAGTCGGCGGTGATCGCGATCGAACCGGTCTTCCTGACGACGTAGCGCTGGAACACCACCAGGCCGATCGTCAGCACGATGGCCAGAACCATCACCCCGTGGCCGATCTCGGTGTTGACCACGAAGCGCGGATTGATCAGCCGTTCGCCCGCCTGCACCACCAGGAACATCGCCGAGCCGCCGATGAACGCCGCCTGTGCCAAACCGGCCAGCGCCTCCGCCTTGCCGTGGCCGAATCGATGCTCCCTGTCCGCCGGTTCTAGAGCGTGACGAACCGCGATCAGGTTGACCAGCGACGCACCGACGTCGAGCAGCGAGTCGATCAGGGTCGACAGCATGCTAACCGAATCGGTTAGCACCCACGCCACAGCCTTGGTAACGATCAGCACCGTCGCCACTGTCACCGAAGCATAGGTGGCGAGCTTCATCAGCGGGCCGGCATCCTCCGACGGCAGCCGCTGGTTGGCGGACGCGCTGTCGGCCGCGGGCTGCGGGGTGTCCATCATTACGGGTACAGCCGTTCCGTCGTCCATGCGTCGCCGGCGCGGCGATAAACGACCCGTTCATGGAGGCGGAACTTGCGCTCCTCCCAGAACTCGATGCTGCGCGGCATCACCCGGAATCCGGACCAGAAATCGGGGCGCGGGACGTCGCCGACGTTGAAGCGCGCGGTGAACTGCGCCACCCGCTTCTCCAGCTCGAAGCGGCTCTCCAGCGGCCGCGACTGTTGCGACGCCCAGGCGCCGATGCGCGCCGAGCGCGGCCGCGACTCGAAATACGAGTCGGCCTCGGCGTCGCTGACCGGATTCACCGAGCCGTCGATGCGCACCTGCTTGGCCAGCGTCTTCCAATAGAAGCACAGCGACGCCTCGGAGTTTGCCTTGAGATCCGTGCCTTTGCGGCTTTCCAGGTTGGTGTAAAAGACGAAGCCGCGCTCGTCGACGCCCTTCAGCAGCACCATGCGCACCGACGGCCTGCCGTTGCTGTCGGCGGTCGCCAGCGCCATGGCGTTCGGGTTGACCGATTCCGACGCCTCGGCCTCGGCGAGCCAAGCCTTGAATTCGGCGATCGGATCCTTGGTCGCGGCGACGGTCATCACAGCCACTTGCTTTGCCAACGGTTTACGGTCCGCCAATGGGTGCGCCGATGGCCCGTTCAGGGCGGTTCCCGGCCGGGACTCGAAAGCGCGTGAATTTCTGCCATAATATAGGGAGATGGCGGACACCGGGAAAGTTTTGCCGGCGCCGCCGGTCAAGCCCCGAGATCAAAGGAACCGAAAAATGCGTGCTATGAAACGCCTGTTGCAAATCTCCGTCGCCACCTTGGTGGCGGTGCCGCTCGTCGCCTGCGAAGGCATGCAGGACAACCCGAAGCAGACCGCCGGCACCTTGGTCGGCGCCGGCCTCGGCGCGCTCGCCGGCTCGCAGATCGGCAGCGGCAAGGGCCAGCTGGCGGCGGTCGCCATCGGCGCCTTGGCCGGTGCGTGGGCCGGCAGCGAGGTCGGCAAGTCCCTCGACAAGGCCGACAAGATGTACGCCCAGCGCACCGCCCAGCAAAGCCTGGAATACAACCAGGCCGGCCAGGCGGCGGCGTGGCGCAATCCCGACAGCGGTCATTCCGGCACCGTCACCCCGACCCGCACCTATGTGTCGTCCGACGGCCAGAATTGCCGCGAGTTCGAGCAGACCATCTACATCGACGGCAAGCAGGAGACCGCCAAGGGCCGCGCCTGCCGGCGCGCCGACGGCACCTGGCAGATCGTCCAGTAGGAATCACCGGGGGAGCGGCCATCTGACGGCTGCTCCCCTTTGAGCCGTGCGGGGGTCTGTGCCATAGTCCTTGGCCCTAGCGAAGCCGGGACC
>DASWGT010000109.1:0-4795 GCA_036393575.1 Rhodospirillales bacterium
AGCGCTTTCCGGATACCCGGCTCCATGGCCGAATGGCCGGCGTCCGGCACGATCACGTATTCGGCCTCGGGCCAGGCGGCGGCCAGCCGGTCGGCGGTGACGATCGGGCACACCATGTCGTAGCGGCCGTGGACGATGATCGCCGGAATGGCACGCACCTGGGCGATGTTGCCGAGCACGAAATCGTCGGCGATGAACATGCCGTGCTTGAAATAGTGGGCCTCGATGCGGGCGATCGCCAGCGACCGCGACCCGCCGCTGACGGCATTGCCTTCCTCGGCGTCGTTGAGCAGCGTCGAGCACGATGTCTCGTAACGGTTCCAAACCTCGGCGGCCGGCAGGTGCACCTTCGGATCGGCATCCGTCAGGCGGCGATAAAACCCGCCCAGCACGTCCTTTCGCTCGGCCTCGGGCAGGAAGCCGGTGAACGCCCGCCAGGCTTCCGGGAACACGTTGCGGATGCCGGTGAGGAACCACTCCAGCTCGCCGGCGGTGCCGAGGAACACGCCGCGCAGCACGAACCCGGTGCAATGGTCCGGATATTTGATTCCGTAGGCGAGCGCCAGCATGGCGCCCCACGAGCCGCCGAACACCTGCCAGCGCGCGATGCCGAGATGCCGGCGCAGGGCCTCGATGTCCTCGACCAGGTGCTGGGTGGTGTTATCGGCAAGCTCGGCATAGGGCCGCGACCGGCCGGCGCCGCGCTGGTCGAAGATGACGATGCAATAGAAATCCGGATCGAAGAACCGGCGGTGCGACGAGTTGGCGCCGGCGCCGGGGCCGCCGTGCAGGAACACCACCGGCACGCCGTCGGGGTTTCCCGCCTGCTCCCAATAAATCTGGTGGCCGCCGCCGACCGACAGCATGCCGTCGGCGAAGGGCTCGATCCTGGGAAACAGACTCTGGCGTCCGGTTTGTGCATCCATGGCGGAAATTCCGTGGGTCGAATCTCAGGCTAAAAACTCTATCATGGCTGCCGGGCCGATGTCGCGCCCCGACGCCCAGCGGGCGCACCTCCGAGTAGGTCCGGAGCGTCTGGGATCGCATAAGTCCCTTGGCGGGAACTCACTTGGATTTCATGCCGCCTTGAAGGACGCCGGGTGCATGGCCTTGGGCTTCCACGCGGCATGCTTCCTGCTCGCGTCATGGAGATCGATGGCATTTTGAAGATTCAACCAGAACTCCGGCGTCGTATCCAGGACGCGCGCAAATCGCACCGCCGTGCGAGGGGTGATGGCGGCGCGGCCGTTGACGATGTTGCTGACGTGCTTGCGGGACACGCCGGTGGAGTCCGCAAACCGCGTCACCGAGATGCCACGGGGCTTCAGGTAGTATTCCGCGAGGATGGTACCGGGCCGCGTCGGGCGGCGGTTCAGGCCGGCCATGGTCTTTCTCCCTTTCCGCCTTTCCGCAGCGTCGCTGCCGCGGATGGCTCTTTCACGAATGATAGTTCTCGTAGTCGATGTCGAGCACGTCGCCGTCCTTGAGCTTGAACGTCAAACACCAGGGGCCGTTGACGTGCATAGAGTACGTGCCCCTTCGGCCCCCCTTCAGGGGATGGAAGTCGCGAACGCCCGTCAGGTCCTTCGTCGCCGTCGCCGCGTTCAGGATGTCGAGCATCTCGATGATGCGCTTGTGATGAGCCCTGGTTATCCGTCTGGTGGCGCCGTTGACGAAAAGCTCCGCGAGGCCCTTGTGACGAAATCCTCGAATTGCCATTCCGGCCTCGGCCCGTCGGCGAACCGCAACCAATGCGGTTACATCATCGTAACCGTTTTAGTTACAGGCGTCAACGCGAGAAGCCGTGTCCCGGGGCCGGCGCCTATCGTTGGGCCGCGGCGGTTTCGCGGACGTGCAGGCCCTCGACGATGTCGACGTAATCCGGCCGCTCCGGACCGATGAAGCCACGGCGGACCAGGAAGTCGATGACCACCAGGCCGCTGTTGAACTTGAACTCGTCCGAGCGCTCCAGGGTGTCGATCACGCGCTCGATCGGCCACAGGTAGAACGCCGCCACCTCGCCGTCGGCGTTGACCGGCTGGAAGTCCGCCGGCAACTCGAGGTCGTAGTCGAACAGCACGTCGTCGCGCAAGCCCTCCGGCCGCTCGGTCAAGTACGAAACCGTGCCGACCGGCACTGCTTTGGCGGCGATCGCCGCCGGGATGGCGGCTTCCTCGGCGCATTCCTTGATCAGGTTGTCGGCGATCGAGATCCCCGCCGGCTGGCCGCCGGCCACCACCTGGTCGAGCTTGCCGGGACCGGTCGGCTTGGTGAGGCTGCGTCGGCCGACCCACAACTTGACGGTCTTGCCCTCCACCACGTAGCCGTTGACGTGCACGCCGTAGCCCTTGACGCCGAGCAGCGGCACCGCGGCGCGCTCGACCACGAACAGCGGCGGCGACGAGAACGACATAGCGACCGGGTAGGGCTCGTCCCGCCAGCCCGTGATCACCCCCTCGTCGCGCAGCGCCGCCAACGCCCCGGCCACGGCTCGCGTGCGGTCGTCGAAGCCGCTCAGGCCCGCCGCCAGGTCAACCGCGTCGGCGGAAACCCGGAATACTTTCTCGAAAGCGCGCAGCCGTTCGACGATCCGCTTGTCGATGCGGCCCAGCGGCGCGCCGTCGACCCGGAACGGCAGGTAGTGTCCGGGCTGGAACCGGGCGCACTCGCGGACGCGGTCGAGCAGGCTCACCCGAGCCTCCCGGGGCACCCCATCGTGTCCGCGATCAGGCAGTCAGCAGTTGACGCTTCTCGGCGACGAGCACCGAGCGGACGGCGACCACCTGGCGCAACGTCTCGGCCAGGCGCCGGACGAGCATCGCGTCGATGTCCGTGATCTGGACGTCGATCTGCAGCTCGTCGCCGTGGCGGCCGGACAGCGTGCTGTGCCATTGGCACGGCACCAGGCCGCGCTTGGCGAACACTTCCAAAATCCGCGACATGGCGCCGGGCTCGGCGTCGGCGGTGACGGAGAAACATTGAATGGGATGACGATGACGGGACGACGACCCGAACGAGGCGGGCATGACACAAACCTTCCTTCCTTGGAATTGACACAGGCGACGCGGTTTCCCGGTCCTCAGAGAGAGACCGGGTCGCTAATTCGCCGAATGCCAAGGGCCAAGGAACGAAGGTTTGTTTCCATAACCGGGCGATCTTACGCCTGGGGTTTCGGAGGTCAAGCGGCCGACCGACGCCACGGGCGGCGCCGTGCCCGGAGCCGTCTCCGGAAGGGCCTTGAGGTCAGGCCGCGACCGTCCTCTTCGGTTCTTTCGGCTGCTTGACGTAGGCGCGGTCACAGTGCTCGGCGCAGTAGGGCTTTTCCGGCACTACCGGCTCGCCGCAGAATCGGAAATCGTCGTCGCCGGGTTCGCCCTCGGGCCAGCAGCACATGCCGGGGCGCAACGCCTCGAGACGGATGATCTGGGCCGGCGGCGCCTTTTGGCGGATCGGCGAGCCGCGCGTCGGTAGCCCCAGGCGGTGCACCTTGCCGACGACGGCGTTCTTGGTCACCCCGAGCCTGACTCCGATCTCGCTGGTCGTCAGTCCCTCGTTCCACAGCGCGATCAGGATGCTGATGCGGGTCGGCGTCCATTCCTCAGACATGACTTTAATTCGCCGCTGCAACGGCCTGAAATTCCAAAAAACTACTCAGGAATCCGGCGGCGTTTCGCGGTCGAACCCCCCTTATTGACGGTTGGCGATGAGACACTACAAGCCCTATGGACACTTACTATATTTGGCTGATACGGACAAGACCCCTACCATATTTGGTGTGGATAACTCGCCTGCTGTTGCCGCCGATTTCCCGCCGCCGCGCCGGCGTTTTTTCCGTATACTCCGGCGAAGGCAGCCCGCCCGGGTCAGGTGACGAGCCAGATGACGGGCCAGGTGATCCGAGATGGCGAAAAAGACGCCCCGCAAAAAGAACCCGAAACAGACCGTCGCCGAGTGGCGGAAGCGCGCCGCCAAGGAGCTGAAAGGCCGCTCCCCCGACGCCCTGACGTGGCAGACGGCGGAAGGCATCGCCGTGAAGCCGCTCTATACGGCCGAAGACCTCGCCGGCATCGAGGAGGTTTTGAGCCTGCCGGGCTTCCCGCCTTATTTGCGCGGGCCGAAGGCGACCATGTACGCCGGCCGGCCGTGGACCATCCGCCAGTACGCCGGCTTCTCCACCGCCGAGGAATCCAACGCCTTCTACCGCGCCAACCTGGCCGCCGGGCAGAAGGGGCTCAGCGTGGCGTTCGATTTGGCCACCCACCGCGGCTTCGATTCCGACCACCCGCGGGTGGTCGGCGACGTCGGCAAGGCGGGCGTCGCCATCGATTCCGTCGAGGACATGAAGATCCTGTTCGACGGCATCCCGCTCGCCAAGATGAGCGTCTCGATGACCATGAACGGCGCCGTGCTGCCGGTGCTGGCCGGATACATCGTCGCCGCCGAGGAGCAAGGCGTGGCGCAGAAGGACCTGACCGGCACCATCCAGAACGACATCCTCAAGGAGTTCATGGTCCGCAACACCTATATCTATCCGCCGGCGCCCAGCATGCGCATCGTCGCCGACATCATCGAGCACACCGCGAAGCGGATGCCGAAGTTCAACTCGATCTCGATCTCCGGCTACCACATGCAGGAGGCGGGGGCGACCTGCGTGCAGGAGCTGGCGTTCACGCTCGCCGACGGGCTCGAGTATGTGCGCGCCGCTCTCGGCAAGGGCCTGAAGATCGACGACTTCGCGCCCAGGCTCAGCTTCTTCTTCGCCATCGGCATGAATTTCTTCATGGAGGTGGCGAAG
>DASWGT010000110.1:0-3908 GCA_036393575.1 Rhodospirillales bacterium
AGGCGCGCGAGCGCGGCACCCAGGTCCTCGTCGCCGATACCGACGGGCCGGTGGCGCCATTCACCTGGGACTTCCCCGACGCGACGCCGCGCCGGCTGGTGGTCGTCAACCTGACCGACGAGACCGCGACGGTGCGCGCGGCGGGCGGCGGCGGGGTGACGCTCGCCATCGCCGGGGCGGATTCCGATGCCGCGGGCTGGGCGCAGGACCTTCACTACGACGGCACCGACGTGCGCCCGGTGGCGCCGCCGGTGGCGTGGACCTAACCGAGGAGCATGGCCATGACGCGCACGCTCGACATCGCGACCCTGGAAGCGGCGGCGGAGGTGTACCGCGCCCACTTGTCGCTGCCCACCCAGCGGCACCGGCGCAGCATGCGCCCGATCGGCGGGCGCGACTGGGTGCTGAACAACCTCTACAACGCCAGCTTCAAGGACGAGCACGAGCTGCTGGTCGCCCGCCTCAAGGACGGCATGGCCGGCAAGCCGCTGGCCGCGTTCGAGGCGGTGGCCAAGGCGCGGTTCACGCCGCGCGAGGACGCGGTGTTCACCGCCCTGCTCGCCGAGAAGCTCGCGGTGACGCCCGACGGCAAGCACATCGACGGCCGGCGCGGCACCGTCCAGCTCGGGGCGCGCCAGGTCGGCACCCGCATCACCCGCCACGGCGTCAAGCCGGCGTGGTGGCCGGTCTATGCCGGCGAGGCGGCGGAGCGCGCGGCGGGCCACGTGCGCGCGCCGGGCGCGGACGGGCCGGGCTGCGACCCGCTGCCGCCGGCCGGCACGCTGTTCATCGACGAGACCAGCCACATGGGCTACGGCCTCGTGCTCGCGACCGAGGTGACCAACATCTCGATCGCCGGCGCCATCGCCGCCGCCAACGGCGTGGTCGACCTGGTCGACGAGGGCACCGGAGCGGGCCTGCTGCGCGCCTACTCGGGCACCCAGCCGGTGGACCCGGACGCGGCGATCACCGGCACCTTGGCCGCCACCTTCGTGCTCACCGACCCCGCGTTCGGCGGCGCCGCCGACGCCGCGCCGGGCGCGACCGCGACCGCCGCTGCGGTGGCCGATGACACCAGCATCGACGCGACCGTGACCGTGACCCACATGCGCGCCTGGTCGTCGAACGACGGCGCGACGCCGCTGAACGCCCATATCGACGGCAACGCCGGCACCGACGCCGAGGCCTTCATCTTCAACACCGTGGCCTTCGTCTCCGGCGCCACGGCCTCGATCACCGCCTGGACCTACACCCAGCCGCAAGGCCCGACCGCGACGTAAGGGCCGATCCTCCTTCATGGCCCGCCTCATATGGATGGGGGACTGGTCCCCCTTCGCCAACCTTCCTTCGCCCGCCGACCTTCCTTCGCCCGCCGAAGCGGGCTTCGCGAAGGCGGGAGCGGGCTTCGCGAAGGCAGGGGCTTCGAGGGACCAGTCCCCCGTAGCTCCGAAAGGAGCGTAGGGGGATGCCGCTTAAGGACTACTCGACCAAGGCCGCTTACGACAGCGACTATCGGCTGATCTGGCGCACGCCGCAGCCGCTGGCGCTGCCGGCCGCGACGGTCACGTTCTCGGTCAAGACGATGACTCCGGCCCCGCCTTGGCCGCAGGTGGCGGTGGGGGGCGAGATCAGGGTCTCGCTCGGCCTGGTGGACGGCGCGCCGCACCCGCTCAACATCATCGGGCGGGTTGCGGACGTGGCTGACGCGGCGATCACCTTGAACATTCCCCGCGAGTGGCCGACGACGGTCCAGGCCGTGTCCGCGGCGGGTGTGCTCTACGCGGTGCCAGAGGTCACGGTCAACTACCTCTCCTGCGTGCTCCGGCCCGGCACCTACGAGATCATCGACGCGCTGATCGTGGCGCTTGGCATGACGCCGGGCCAGAAGGTCGGCGTGGTCGGCTGCGGGATGGGGTGGGAGCTGGAGCGACTAGTTGATCTCGGTTTCACCGTGATGGGTGTCGAGACCAGCGCGTTTGTCGCGGCCGAAAAGGGCGGCAGCGAGGCGGCGGATGTGGATGCGGCGCTTACGGCGGCGGGTTACGACCCGAGCCGGGGCGAGGGAGCACGCCAGCGGGCGGCGATGCTTGCCGAGCCGCGCTGCAAGGTGCCGACGCTGATTCTGAACGAGGACGTGAATACCGGGCGTGGGCGAAACGTCGTGCGGTCGGCACTCGGATTGTCAGGCGCGCAAAAGGCGGACTGGGGTATTTCCATCGGTGTGATGCAAACGCTCACCGATGCCGAAGCGAGCGCGCTCAACAACAACATGGTCGGCATCTGCGCGAACGTCGCGCACTACATCACAGTCTTGCCGGAGGTTGAGAACAGTATCTGGAACAAGAAGTCCGCCGAGGACTGGAAGGCGCTGCTGACGCCGGCGCTGATCGTGCCGCATGGCGTCGCGGCACAGGGCTATAGGGTGCTCTGATGGCCCTGCCAACTACCATTACCGGGATCACAATACTACCGAATATTGTATTTGCGGGGCCGTTTCTTTCGTCTGGCGGCAACGTCTATTATATTGGAGCATCTACAGACAGCACCGATGATATTCGTGTTGTAAAAGCAACCGATCCCACTTCCAGCTTTTCGACTGTTGCGACTGACGACAGCAGTGGTTCTGCGGGGATACAAGCTATAGATGTAAAACAAAGCGGTGACGATTTACATATTGCTACATGTAGAGCCGTTTTGTCTTCAACCACAACTATTCAATACCGACGATTTTCTATGTCGTCTGACTCATTTACACAAGCTGTGGTGGCCGTAAGTAGCGCCCAATCTACGAGTCAGCGACAATGCGCTATAGGTCGCCGCAGCGATGGCGATTTGATTATTATTTACAATGGCGCGACTACGTCGGTGATGGGCACGGCCTACGACCGCATCTACTTCAAAGTTTCAACCGACAACGGCGCGACGTGGGGAACAGGGTTTGAATATAGTGCAGGTGGCAAGAGTGTCGAGGCACATTATGAAAGGCCATCCTGCGAGATCGGCGACAGCGACACTCTGCACACGGTATACGCGCAGTCCGCCAACTTGATGCAGAGAGCGCTGTCAAGCGCCGATGTTCTCCAGACCGAGCGCGACACCGGCTTCGACGTGACGGCGCCAGACACTAGTATTTTAACCATCGGTAAGGGGCAGACTTTCTCGCGTTCGGCGACGACCCGCTTGCGCTTCCCGTACAAGGACGGCAGCGCCGACACGCATGTTCTCAGGTTCGACGCCGCTGCCGATCCGAGCACGTTCGCCTCCGACGCCATCGACGGCACCAACGACCAGCTCGACGATGGCGGCTCGCAGCTTGCACTCGACGGCTCGACCATTCATGCGATGTGGGTGCGAAGTGTCGATAGCGACCTCTACACCGACAACGACGAGGACGCCGACACTTGGAACTCGGCTGCGAGCAGCTTCACCGGCACTGTCACGCTGATTAGCGCCAACATCTACACCCGCTCCGGGTCGAAGGTGCTGGCGCACGTCTTCGACGACGCCGGGACGGTAAAGTACGACGAGGATTCGCTGGCGGCAGCTGCGCCGTCCGGCACCGGCGACCAGACTGCCGAAGAGCCGACCCAGGCTGGCGCGGGCGCAGAGACCTTCGCCGGCGCGGGCGCGCAGGTCGGCCTCGCTCCGAGCCAATCGGGGACCGGTCTCGCCAATATCGTCCTGGGCGCGGGCGCGCAGGCCGCCGCGGAACCGACGCAGGCGGCAGCCGGCGCCGAGACCTTCGCCGGTGCCGGCGCGCAGACGGCAGACCAGGCGAGCCAGGCCGGCACCGGAGTCCAGCACCCGCAGGGCGCTGGGATTCAGGCCGGCCAGGAGCCGACGCAGGCCGCGACAGGTGCCGAGAGCTTCGCCGGCGCGGGCGCTGCGACCGCGGCGGCGCCGAGCCA
>DASWGT010000111.1:0-34517 GCA_036393575.1 Rhodospirillales bacterium
TCGGGCGCCACGTGGCCGCCGGGAAAGCTGATCTGGCCGGCGTGGTGTGCCAGGTGCCCGGTGCGCTGGGTGAACAGCGTCGTCAGACCCTTGGGCCGCGCGATCAGCGGCACCAGCACGGCGGCCGGCGTCAGCGTCGCGCCGATGCCCATGCCGGGGTTTAGGTGGTGGTCGCCGGCGACCATGCGGCCGGCGGCGGGGGGGCGCCGCAGGCGCTCGACCACCCTCTCCCGGTCGATTGGCGCGCGGTCGGGGTGGGCGCGGTCGCGGCTGCTGCGGGCGGTCATGCGTCGCCCTCCAGGCGGCCGAGGGCGAAGAAGGCGCCGTTGCTCCACACCCCGAACAGGGTCTCGCCGCCGAGGGGTTGCCGATGGCCGATGTCGACCAGCTCGTAATAGACCGACCGCGTCAGGCGCGCCTCGACGCCGCCGTCCATGACCACGTAAGGCGCCGGCTCGCCGGTCGACGCGACGACGTCGACGCGAATCGGATGGTCGGCGTCGACCGCCACAATTTTGCCGACATTGGTGCGGAGACTAAGATTTTGGTCGTGGCCGTTGCCTTCGCGGGCGAGCTCGACCGCCAGGAATGGCGCGTCCTCGACCTCGATGCGGCCGATCTCGGCCGGCGTGATCAGCCAGTAGTCGCCGGCGTCGTCGCGCCGCAAAACCGTGGAGAACAGCCGCACCAGTTCCTTGCGACCAATCGGCGAGCCCCGGTAGTACCAGACGCCGTTGCGGTCTATACGCATATCCAGATTGCCGCAGATCACCTGGCCCGGGCGTGGAGTATAGCCTTTCGGCCCCGCGCCAGACTTATCAGCTGGTTGCGACAAACCGGTGGGAGGATCGGCGTGTTTTCTCATATAGTAATACCAGGCGTCATCCAGGGAGGGATTTAGTGACCACCACCGCCAAAAGCAAAGACGCGACCAGTCTAGACAATTCCGAGAAGCTTATCGACGCCATCGATCAATTGGGGCGCGACATCGTTGCCGCCCGCGACGGCATCGGCCGCTTCATCTACGGGCAGGCCCGGGTGGTCGAGGAGACCCTGATCACCCTTCTTGCCGGTGGGCACCTGCTGCTGATCGGCGTGCCCGGGCTCGGCAAGACGCGGCTGGTCGAGGTGCTGGGCGGCGTATTCGGGCTGGATGCGCGGCGGGTGCAGTTCACCCCCGACCTGATGCCGGCCGACATCCTCGGTTCCGAGGTGCTGGAGGAATCGGAGACCGGCCGGCGGTCGTTCCGCTTCATCAAGGGGCCGGTGTTCTGCCAGTTGCTGATGGCCGACGAGATCAACCGCGCCAGCCCACGCACCCAGTCGGCGCTGCTGCAGGCGATGCAGGAAGGCCGCGTCTCAGTCGCCGGCCAGTACCACGCGCTGCCGGTGCCGTTTCACGTGCTGGCGACGCAGAACCCGCTGGAGCTGGAGGGCACATATCCGCTGCCGGAGGCGCAGCTCGACCGCTTCTTCATGCAGGTCGATGTCGACTACCCGGATCTGGAGGCGGAGCGCCAGATCATCATCAACACCACCGGCACGCTCGAGCCGACGCCGGTCAAGGTGATGGACGCCAAGACTCTGATCGCCGCGCAGCGGCTGGTCCGCCACGTGCCGGTCGGTGAGAGCGTCTCCGAGGCGATCTTGAACTTGGTGCGCGCCGGCCGCCCCGAGAGCTCCGACATCGACGACGTCAGGAAGCACGTTTCCTGGGGCCCGGGGCCGCGGGCGACGCAGGCGCTGATGCTGGGCTCGCGCGCCCGCGCGGTGATCGAGGGCAGGCTGGCGCCAAGCATCGACGACGTGCTCGCGTTGGCGCACCCAATCCTGCGCCATCGCATGGCGCTCAACTTCGCGGCGCGGGCCGAAGGCGTGTCGCTGGCCGGCGTCATCGACCAGCTGTGCGAGCGGGTCGCCTGAGCCGGTCCCGTCGCCCGATCGAAGTGCCGGAGACACCATGACGGCGCCGCATCCCTCCAGGAACCGCCAAGCCGACATCCACCACCGGGCCGAAGAGCTGGCCGCCGGGCTGCCGCCGCTGCTGGTCGCCGCCGAGCGGGTGGCGGCGACGGTGTCGATGGGCGTGCACGGCCGTCGCCGCGTCGGCCAGGGCGAGACGTTCTGGCAGTTCCGACGCTACGAGTCCGGCGATTCGACGCAGCTGATCGATTGGCGGCAATCGGCGAAATCGCAGCCGGTGTACGTGCGCGAGACCGAATGGGAGGCGGCGCAGAGCGTATGGCTGTGGCGCGACGGCTCGCCGTCGATGGCGTATCGGTCGTCCGAAGGCGTGCCGAGCAAGCGCGACCGCGGCGAGCTGCTGCTGCTGGCGCTGGCGTCGCTGTTGATCCGCGGCGGCGAGCATGTGGCGCTGCTCGGCACCGGCATGACGCCGACGTCGGGGAGGAGCATGGTGGTCCGCCTGTGGTCGATGATCGAGGCCCAGGAGCGAAAAAAGAATACGCACGCGAGCCTGCCGCCGTTCGAACTGCTGCCGCGCTACGGGCGGCTGGTGATGATCGGCGATTTCCTGTCGCCGCTCGACGACATCCGCAAGGCGATCAGCGCCTTCGCAGACCAGGGCGTCGGCGGGCATCTGCTGCAGATTCTCGATCCGGCGGAGGAGACCCTGCCGTTCTCGGGCCGGATCCGCTTCGACGGCACCGAGGACGAGGGCCAAGTCGTCATCGGGCGCGTCGAATCCATGCGCGACGACTACCTGAACGAGCTCGCCCGCCACAACCAGGGCGTCCAGGGGCTGGCGAAGAACGTCGGCTGGGGATACACGTTGCATCACACCGACCGGCCGCCGGAGGCGGCGCTGCTGGCGCTGTTCCTCGGGCTGTCCCGGAAAACCGGAGACTGACGCGGTGCTGGCGATCGGCTCGCTTTCCTTCGCGGTCCCGTGGGCGCTGGCGGCGCTCGCGCTGCTGCCGGTGATCTGGTGGCTACTCAGGCTGACGCCGCCGGTGCCGACCATCGTCCGCTTCCCGCCGGTGCGACTGCTGTTCAAGCTGACGACGCGCGAGGAAAGCTCGGCCAAGACGCCGCTGTGGCTGCTGATCGTGCGCTTGGTTCTTGCCGCCGCGGTGATCCTGGCCGCCGCGCATCCGTTGCTCAACGCCGGCGCGCGCCTCACCGGCAAGGGGCCGCTGGTCGTCGTTATCGACGACGGCTGGGCGGCCGCCGGCAACTGGCCGGCGCGGCGGGCGACGCTGGCCGGCTTCGCCGACCACGCCGAACGTGAAGGGCGGCCGATGGTAGTGCTGACCACCGCGCCGGGAGAGAAGGACGCCGCCGCCGATGCGGTACGGATGATGGCCGCCGCCGACGCGCGGAAGCGCTTCGAAGGGCTGCAGCCGAAGCCGTGGCCAACCGACCGCGCCCGCGCCGTGGCGCCGCTGCTGGCGCAAGGGACCCTCGCCGACTCGCGGCCCGGCGACGTGGTGTGGCTGAGCGACGGCATCGAGGAACCAGACGGCAAACCACTGACAGAACACCTGCAGCCGCTACAGCGGCTGGGCGCCGTCACCGTCATCGGCGATCCGGCGTCGCGCCTGGCGATGGTGCTGCGCCCGCCCGAGGCCGACGGCGGTGTGCTGAAGCTGGTCGCCGAACGGCCGGCGGCGGAGGGCTTGGCGTCGGTGCAAGTGCGCGCCGTCGGCGACGACGGCAACCTGCTGGCGCGCGAGAAGCTGAACTTCGCCGGCGGCGAGGTTCGGGCCACCGCCGATTTGACGCTGCCGACGGAGCTCTTGAACCGACTGGCGCGGCTGGAGATCGAGGACGCCGGCACCGCCGCTGCCGTGGTGCTGACCGACGAGCGCTGGCGCCGCCGCCCGGTGGGGCTGGTGTCGGGCGCCGGTGCCGGCACCCAGCAGCCGCTGCTCAGCGACCTTTACTACCTGGAACGCGCGCTGAAGCCGTTCACCGAGATCCGCCGCGGCTCCGTCGGCGAGCTGCTCAACCGGCCGCTGGCGGTGATGGTGCTGGCCGACCCGGGACAGATGCCCCAGGCGGTTCAGCGCAACCTCGACAACTGGATCAAGGCCGGCGGCGTCGCCATCCGCTTCGCCGGGCCGCTGCTGGCCAAGGCAACCAGCGACGAAGCGGCCGATCAATTGCTGCCGGTGCGGCTGCGCGTCGGCGACCGGGTGATCGGCGGCTCGATGTCGTGGAACCGGCCGGCGAAGCTGGCGCCGTTCGAGGCGGCGAGCCCGTTCCACGGGTTGACGGTGCCGACCGAAGTGACGGTGAAGCGCCAGGTGCTGGCGCAGCCGGCGCTCAACCTGCCGGACAAGACCTGGGCGCGCCTCGACGACGGCACGCCGCTGGTGACGGCAGAGCGGCGCGGCAAGGGCTGGCTCATCCTCGTCCACACCACCGCCAACGTCGAGTGGTCAAACCTGCCGCTGTCGGGCTTGTTCGTCGACATGCTGCGCCGCCTGGTGGCGCTCAGCCAGGGCGTCGCGGTGAAATCCAGCGGCCCGCCGCTGGAGCCGATCGCCACCCTCGACGGATTCGGGCGGCTCGGCCCGGCGGCCGCCGGCGCAAGAGCGATCGCCGCCGACGCCTTCGAGACGGCGAAGGCGACGATGACGACGCCGCCCGGCTACTACGGCGACCGGACGGCGCGGCGGGCGCTCAACCTGTCGGCGGGCCTGGAGCTGCCGCGGCCGATCGCGGCGCTGCCGTCGGGCGTGGCACGAGCCCAATACGGCAGGACGCCCGAGGTGGATTTCCGGCCGGCGCTGCTGACGCTGGCGATGCTGCTGGCGCTGGTCGATCTGGCCGCCAGCCTGGCGCTGCGCGGGATGTTGTATGTCCGCCGCGCGGCGCCGCTGGCGCTGCTGGCGTTGGCGACGCTAGGCGGCGGCGCCCGTGCCGCCGATCCCGAAACTTTTGCGCTCGGCAACAGCCTGGAAACGCGCCTCGCCTACGTCGTCACCGGCAACCGCGAGATCGACGACACCAGCCGCGCAGGCTTAAGCGGCCTCAATGTCATCCTGGCGCGCCGCACCGCCGCCGAGCTCGGGCCGCCGCAGGAGGTCGATCCGGGACGCGACGAGCTCGCCTTCTTCCCGCTCCTATATTGGCCGGTGACGCCGGGCTCCGCCGCCGTTACCGAGACCGCCCGCGCCAACGTCAACAAGTACCTCAGGAACGGCGGCACCATCCTGTTCGACACGCGAACCGTCGGCGGCACCGCCGAGGTGTCATCGCTCCGCGAGCTTGCCCGTGGGCTCGACATCCCGCCGTTGGTGCCGGTGCCGCAGGACCACGTGCTCACCCGCGCGTTCTATCTGATCCAGGAATTCCCCGGCCGCTGGAGCGGCGGCACCTTGTGGGTCGAGCGCGCCGGCGAACGCGTCAACGACGGCGTGTCGCCGGTGATCGCCGGCGGCAACGACTGGGCGGCCGCGTGGGCGATGGATGACGCGCAGCGTCCCATCTATCCGGTGGTGCCGGGCGGCGAGCGGCAGCGGGAAATGGCCTACCGGTTCGGGATCAACTTGGTGATGTACACGTTGACCGGCAACTACAAGTCCGACCAGGTTCACATCCCGGCGATCATGAAAAGGCTCGGCCAATGACGGACAGCCTGGTGCTCGCGCCAATGCTGCCGCTGCCGCTGATCGCGCTGATGGTGGCGGCGGGCCTCGCTTTGGTCGCCGTCGGACTGTTGCGCGGCGCGCGCGGCACGATATTTCGCGCCGTCGTGCTGGCGACGCTGGCTATGGCGCTGACGAATCCGCTGGCCGTCCGCGAGGAACACCAGCCGCAGCGCGACGTGGCGGTGATCGCCGTCGACCGCTCGGCCAGCCAGCTGGTCGGCGAGCGGCAGGCGCAGACGGAGCAGGCCCTGAAGGTTATCAGCGAACGGCTGGCGCGTTTCGATGATCTCGACGTCCGCGTCGTCGAGGCCAAGGACGACATCGCCGGCAGCGCCATCGACGCCGGCAAGGAGGGGACGCGCTTGATCGGCGCGCTGAGCCGGGCAGCGGCCGAGATTCCGCGCCAACGCTTTGCCGGCGCGATGCTGATCACCGACGGTCAGGTCCACGACGTGCCGGAAACCGCGCCGGTGCCGGGACCGGTGCACGTGCTGCTAACGGGCCGTCCCGGCGAGCACGACCGCCGCCTGGTGATCGAACAGGCGCCCAGCTACGGCATCGTCGGCAAGGCGGTGACCATCCGCTATCGGGTCGAGGACCGCCGCTCCGAAAAAACCGGGTTCGGCGCCAACCTGGCGCAAGTCCGTTTCCACTACGACGACCGCGATGCCAAGCCGGTGCAGATTCCGGTTGGCCGCAGCGACGAATTCACGTTTACGCTGGAGCACGCAGGCCCGACCGTGGTGCAGATGGAGGTGGACGGCGTCGAGGGCGAGCTCTCCACCGTTAACAACCGGGCGCTGGTCAGCGTCAATGGGGTGCGCGACCGGCTCCGGGTGCTGCTCGTCTCCGGTCAGCCGCACGCCGGCGAGCGCACCTGGCGCAACCTGCTCAAGTCCGACCCGTCGGTGGACCTCGTGCATTTCACCATCCTGAGGCCGCCGGAGAAAGACGACTTTACGCCGCTCAGGGAACTGGCGCTGATCGCATTCCCGATCCAGGAGCTGTTCGAGACCAAGCTCAATGAATTCGATCTCATCGTCTTCGACCGCTATGTGATCCGCGACGTGCTGCCGCCCTCGTACCTGCGTAACATCGTCAACTTCGTGACGCAGGGCGGCGCGTTGCTGCTGGCGGTCGGGCCCGAGTTCGCGTCGATCCGCTCGCTCTACCAGACGCCGCTGGCGCTGGCGATGCCGGCGGTGCCGACCGGCAAGGTGCTGGAGCAGGGGTTCCGCCCGCATCTCACCGACGTCGGTCGCCGCCATCCGGTGACGGCCAGGCTGCCGCAGGCCGGCGCCAAGACTCCGGAATGGGGCAAATGGTTCCGCCTGATCGACGCACAGCCGCAGGCCGGCCAGGTGCTGATGGGCGGGCTCGGCGACAAGCCGCTGCTGGTCCTGCAGCGCCAGGGCAAGGGCCGGGTGGGGATGTTCCTCTCCGACCACATCTGGCTGTGGGCACGCGGTTTCGACGGCGGCGGCCCGCAGGGCGAGCTGCTGAGGCGACTGGCGCATTGGCTGATGAAGGAGCCGGACCTCGAGGAAGAAGGCCTGCGCGCCGAGGTCCGCGACGGCCGGCTGCAGGTCGAGCGCCGCAGTCTCGCCGCCGAGACCCCGGAGATCACCGTCACCGCGCCATCGGGCAAGTCCGAGACGGTCAAGTTGGAGGCGGGCGAGGGCGGCGCCGCGCGGGCCGCCGTGCCGGTGTCCGAACCCGGCCTCTACAAGGTCACGGACGGCAAGTCGTCGGCGCTGGCCACCGCCGGCGCGCTCAACCCTCTCGAGTTCGCCGACTTGCGGGCGACCGCCGAGGCGCTGCGTCCGCTGGCGACGAGCAGCGGCGGCGGCATCGGCTGGATCGCCGACGGCATCCCCGAGCCGCGGCGCACCCGGCCCAGCCGCGACTCATCGGGACGCGGCTGGATCGGGCTGGTCGCCAACAAATCGTTCGTCGTCTCCGGCATCGCCCAGATGCCGCTGCTGCCGGGCCTGCTGGTGATGGCGCTCGCATTGGGCGGCCTGATGGCGGCGTGGCGGCTCGAAGGGCGCTGATGATCACCGTCACCAAACTCGCGGACCTCGGCCACTTCAAGAACGACTGGCTCGAGGCCCGCTACCACTTCAGCTTCGCCGGCTACCAGGATCCGGCGCGCTTAGGTATAGGCGCGCTCCGGGTGTGGAACGACGACACCATCCAGCCGGGCGGCAGCTTCGAGCCCCACGGCCACCGCGACATGGAGATCATCACCTACATGCGGCGGGGCGCCATCACCCACGAGGACAGCCTCGGCAACAAGGGCATCACCCGCGCCGGCGACGTGCAGGTAATGAGCGCCGGCACCGGCATCCGCCATGCCGAGCGCAACCTGGAGCCGGGGATCACCACGCTGTTCCAGATCTGGATCGAGCCCGCCACGCGCAACTTGGCGCCGCGCTGGGAGACGCGTGAGTTCCCGAAGGATTCGCGCGCCGGGCAGTTGCATCCGCTGGCGTCGGGGCGGGCCGCCGACGCGGGCGCCATCGCCATCCATCAGGACGCCGCCGTGCTGGGGGCGACGCTGAAGGCCGGCGAGACGCTCCAGCACCCGCTGCCGGGCGGTCGCCGCGCCTATCTGGTGGCGGCACGCGGCAACATCTCCGTCAACGGCGTCGCGGCGCCGGAGCGGGCCGGGGTCTCGGTCGCCGGCGAGGACGCCATCACTATCGCCGCCAGAGGCCCGGCCGAAGTGGTGCTGGTTGACGTCGCCTGAAACCGGGCGCCCGCCGCGCCCCCGCTCACGCGGCGGCGACGGCCTCGATCTCGACCAGCCAGACGGGATTGGCGAGCCGGGCGACGACAACCAGCGTGGACGCTGGCTCATGGCCGTCGAGCAGGCCGTCGCGCACCTCACGGTAGGCGCCGACGTCCTTCGGATCGACCAGGTAGCCGGTGATCTTGACCAGGTTGCGCTTGGTCATGCCCGCCGATTTCAGGATTTCGAAGATGTGGTGCCAGCATTCCCGCATCTGCGCTTCCGCGCCGGCGGCGACGCGGCCGGCCTTGTCGACGCCGATCTGGCCCGAGATGTGAAGCCAGCGTTTGGCCGTCGCCTCCATGCCCGGACTGTAGGCGGAGAACGGCGGATGCAGGGTGTCGGGCTTGTGCGGTTTCAGCAATGGCTCCTCCCGTTGGCTGTTGCGTAACTCGCCGGTAAGGCTACCCACCCGGCGCGCCGCTCACCAGCGCCGATGCCGGTCCCGGGCCATCGGCGGCGCCATGAACGGCGCCTGCGGCTTCAATTGCGACGGATCGGCCCGATTATCCCATCCCGGCGACCGTCGCCGTCGCCGTCACCGTCGGGCCGCTTCGCCGGCATCCGGAATCGCCGCCAACGCCAGTTCCAGGCTCCCCAACAGCTCGGCCATGAACCCGTAATCCAGAGTCTCGGCGCGGTCGCCAGCGCCGTGGTAGTTGCGGTTGCGGAAATACGCGGTGTCGGTGACCATCACCGCCGGCAAGCCCTCGTCCCAGAACGGCGCATGGTCGCTGAGCCGGGTGTCGTAGAGCACCCAGCCGTCGAACCAGACGAACAACGATTCCACCGGCAGCGCCGGGTTGCGCCGCATGCCCGCGATCACCCGCTCGCCGAAGGCGCGCGAGGCGCGGTTGGCGACGACGCCGATGAAATTTCCCGCCGTCGGATAGCCGGCCCACTTGAGGAACACCGGGTAGTTCTGCTCCGGCGTCGTCAGGCCGACCATCTCGAGGATGATGGCGCCGGCGGTGCCGCCGCCCGACTTGACCAGCTCTTCGACGAAGATGTGGCTGCCCTGGTGGCGGGTGGCGTGGGCCGGCGGCTCCTCGAGGGTGAAGGCGACGAAGCGGATCGGCGCCTTCGGCGGCTTGTCGACGGCGCGACGGGCCAGCTCCAGCATCACCGCGACGCCGCTGGCGTTGTCGTCGGCGCCGGGGGTGCCGGGCACCGTGTCGTAATGGGCGCCGACTATGTAAGGCGCCGGGCCCGTGGTTGCGCCGGGCAGATCGGCGATCAGGTTGGCGACGCGGCGCCCCTCGTATTCGTAAGGCTGCTCGCTGACCTTCAGTCCAGCTTTTTCGAAGGCGCTTTTGACGTAGGCCCTGGCCCGGTCGAGGCCGTCGCCGCGTACCACCGAGCGCTCGCCGATATCGACGGCGAGGGCCCGCACGTGTGCCTTCAGCGCCGCCGGGAGTTCCCTGTTCGCCGTCGCCGCCGGGGACATCGTCTGGGCCTCCTTCGCCGGTTCCGCCGTTGCAGCACCCGGGGCCAGCAGCACGGCAAACAGCGCCATCGCCCCGAATCCGCCCGTTGTCGTTGCCGTCATCGCGCCATTGTAGTCGGCATCGCCCGTGCAGGCGACAGCCGATCGGGCTAGCATGGAACAGAACGGAGAAAGGGCAGGCCCATGGACGTGCGGTTTCTCGGCTGCGGCGACGCGTTCGGTTCCGGCGGGCGGTTCAACACCTGCTTCATGGTCACCGCCGCCGATACCCGGTTCCTGATCGACTGCGGCGCATCGTCGATGATCGCCATCAACCGCTTCGGCGTCGATCCCAACCGCATCGACAGCATTCTGCTAACGCACCTGCATGGCGACCATTTCGGCGGCCTGCCGTTCTTCCTGCTGCACGCCGATCATGTCGGCAAGCGCGACAAGCCGTTGCTCGTCGCCGGGCCGCAGACGACGGGTGAGCGCCTGACCGCCGCCATGGAGGCTCTGTTCCCAGGGTCGTCCACCAAGAAGCGACGATTCGAACTGAGGATCGAGGAATACGAGCTGGAGAAGGAATGGCGCTCGGGCGCCGTCTCGGTCGTCCCTTACCGCGCCAACCACCATTCGGGCGACGGGCCGTCGTGCGCGCTTCGGGTAACCTGCGACGGCAAGACGGTCACCTATTCCGGCGACGGTGCGTGGTCGGAGGGGCTGCTCAAGGCGGCCAAGGGGGCCGATCTGTTCATTGCCGAGGCCTATTACTTCGACAAGACGGTCGGCGGGCACATGGACCTCAGGACGCTGGCCACCAACCTGGAGGAAATCGGCGCCAAGCGCCTGGTGCTGATCCACATGAGCGACGACATGCTAGGGCGCCTCGATGGCTTGGCGTTCGAAACCGCAGAGGACGGCAAGACCATCGCCCTCTGACGTTGCCGCTCGCCACCGCTCCGGCCTTGTATTGCAAGCCGGTCAGGGGCCTCCGGGGGCCGGAAAATGTTGCCGGGCAGGGGCTTCCTTAGGCTCCGCCGCCGACTCCGGCCGGAGCCCACGATTCCATTTAACAGGTTGAAAAAACAAGATTTTCTCAATTGGCACGGGGCATGCACCCGTTTAGGGCAAGATCGTCCCAAACCGGCGCCGGAAACCGAGCGTCGGAGGGGCCGAAACCATCAAAGACGGGAACAATTAGAAGGACGGGAACAATGCAAGCATTGCACATTGCGGCATCGGGCATGGTGGCGCAGCAGCACAACACCGAAGTGGTGGCGAACAACCTCGCCAACATGAATACCTCGGGCTACCAGCGCCGCCGCACCGAATTCCACGATCTCCTCTACAACCAAGTGGCGCGCAAGGATTCCGTGTCGTCGCGAGCCGGCGACGTAGTGCCGAGCGGCGTGCAGCAAGGCCACGGCGTGCGCTTGGCCTCGATCTACCGTATCGCCGAACAGGGTAACCTGCAGTCGACGGACAACGCCTTCGATCTGGCGATCCAGGGCCGCGGGTACTTCCAGGTGCTGTTGCCCAACGGCGACACCGCCTACACCCGCGCCGGCGCCTTCCAGCTCAATGGCCAGGGCCAGTTGGTCACCCAGGACGGATTCACCATTCAGCCGGGGGTCCTGATTCCGCCCGGCGCCGTCGACGTCACCATCAACGCCACTGGCGACGTACTGGTGAAACTGGACGGGGCGACGGTGCCGACCAATGCCGGCACGCTGCAAATCGCCACCTTTCCCAACGAGGCAGGCCTGATCGCCCTCGGCGACAACCTGTTCCGGGAATCACGCGCGTCCGGCCCGGCCAACGCCGGCCCCCCGGGAGCGGCGGGATTCGGGTCGGTGTTACAGGGCTTCATCGAGACCTCCAACGTCGATCCGGTGACGGAGATCGCCGCCCTGATCGCCGCCCAGCGGGCCTATGAAATGAACTCCAAGGTGATCCAGACGGCGGACCAGATGCTGGCGCCGTCACGCAACTGATCGCGGCCGCCAGCGGCCGTCGATGACAACCCCCGGCGGGGCGATCACCCGCCGGGGGTTTTTTCCTGAGATTTGCCGCCGTCCGCGCCGGGTACCGGAAAATCGGAGCTCAGTACTGGATGATCCATTCGCGCACCAAGTCCTCCTGGAAGGCGAAGGCGCGGCGGGTCCAATTCTTGACGGCGGCCACCTCGGGCGCCTGCGCGTCGGCGGCCGCGCCATGGGCTTGGGCGCGGTCGAAATCGGTGACATACAATGCGAACACCACCTGCCGACCCTGCTGGGTGAACAGCACGCCCGCGAGGCCCTTGGAATACCTCAGCGTCCCGGTCTTGGCCCACACGCGGAGCGCCGTCGTCGGGTCGCGCAGCCGGCCGCCCATCGAGTTCCGGTACCCGGAAACCGGCAGCAGCGCCTGATAACCCAAGCCGCCGTAACGTTGTTGGGCGGCGAAACGCAGGATCGCCGCCATCTGCTCTGGCGATACGCGGGCGTCGTCGGCGAGTCCGGAATGATTGGGCATCAGGAAACCGTCCCAGTCGGCGGGAATCGCCGTCTTCAGCCAGCCGGCCAGCGCCGCGCCGCTGTCGGCGAGCGTTCCCGGCTTGCCGGTCAGCCGCCGCGCCGCCACCTGGCCGATCAACTCGGCGACCATGTTGTTGGAGTGCTCGAGCGATTGACGAACGATCTCGACCAGAGGCAGGCCACCAACGCGGCCGAGTACCTTAGCGCTATCGGGCGCGGCCGCCGCCTGCGGTTCCGGCAGCTCGATGCCGATCAGATTGCAAAAACGGCGGAACACTCGGGCGGTCCTGAGTCCCGGCGTCTTTACGGGTAAATATTCGGAGCCCTTCGCCGGCGCCGCGGGCGACAGCAGCCAGCGGCCGGCACTTTTCGGCCCGGCGTAGAGGATGCTGCGGCCGGTGCCCGGATCGACGTCGGCCAATCCGGGACCGGCGTCGTCGAAGGCCGGTGTTTCGAAGGCCTCGGCGATTCCCGTCTCGCCCTTCGGCCGCCAGGTGAGAAGGGTCCTGTTGAAGTCCATCGACAAGGCGTCGACGCCCGGGTTGTAGCGGGCGTTGTCCGGCCACCGGGCGGAGATATGGTCGGTGGCGGCGAGCAACGAGGTGTCATAGAAGAACTGCCCGGAAATCGACGACACGCCGGCGTCCTTCAGCCGCTGCGCAAGGTCCATGAGGTCCTGTGGCTGCAACAGCGGGTCGCCGCCGCCCTGCAGATAGAGGTTGCCGTTGAGCATGCCGCCGGCGATCGCGCCGGTGGCCAGCAACCGGGTTTCAAACCGGTAGTTGGGACCGAGGATGTTGAGCGCCGCCACCGTGGTCGCGATCTTGGTGGTGGACGCCGGGATGAACAGCTCGTTCTCGTTGCGCCCGGCGAGCTTCTCGCCGCGCGCCAGGTCGTACAGCACGAAGCCGACGCGGGCGCCGGCCAGGCGGTGGCGCTCGACCAGGGCGTCGAGGCCGACCGGCACCGGCGCCGTGTAGACGTGGACGGCGACAATTCGACCGGCGGCGTCCGGTGCCGCCTCGCAGCCGACCACGAGCATCGCCGCGGCCAACACCGCCGCCGGCCGCACCGCCATCCCGAAAGTCCTCGCTAGAATGCCCATCCGGCGATGGTGGCAAATGCCGAGGGCTTGATCATCATTTTTCTTATGCCGGCCGCCGCCGGGGGCTACTCTCGTCGCCGTCAATATCATCGGAAACAACGGCGGAACAGACACATGGCGGCAAGCCGGGCAACGACGAACGACCAATGCGGTAACGGCGGCGCGGGCCCGGGTCCAGGGCCATCGGCGACGCCGGTGGTCGCCGTCACAACCGTCGTGCAAGTGGTGGTGACCATGTGCTCGGTGATCCCGGCGGCGATCGCGCCGGAACTGGCCCGCGCCTTCGCCGTGCCGACGTCGCTGATCGGTGTGCAAGTGAGCCTGATTTATCTCGGCGCCATGGCGACTTCGCTGGTCAGCGGCGTCCTGATCCGCCGCTGGGGAGCGCTCCGGACCAACCAGGCGGGGCTCGCTTTCTCGGGCGTCGGCGTGGCGCTTATGGCAACACCGTCGCTATTTATCCTCGCCATCGGCTCGGTGCTCACCGGCTTCGGCTACGGGCTGACCAATCCGGCGGCGTCGCACCTGCTGATGCGCGTGACGCAACCGAAAACCCGCAACCTGGTGTTCTCACTGAAGCAAACGGGAGTGCCGCTCGGCGGCGTCGCCGCCGGCCTAACGGCGCCGACGCTGGCGCTGGTCTTCGGCTGGCAATGGGCGCTGCTGGCGGGCGCCGCCCTGGCGCTGGCGCTGCTCGCGATCATCCAGCCGTTCCGCCGCCGCTGGGACCAGGACCGCGACCCGAGCGTGGCGCTGCGCAGTAACCCGGCGGGAGATCTCCGGCTGGTGTGGCGGCATCCGGTGCTGTCGCGGATGTCGCTCGTCGGGTTCTGCTATTCGGCGGTGCAACTCAGCCTAACCACGTTCGCCGTGACGATGCTGGTCGAGGAACTGGACTTCGGGCTCGTCGAGGCCGGCGTCGTGCTCTCCGTGCTGTTGGTGGCGGGCGCCACCGGACGTTTGGTGTGGGGCGGCGTCGCCGACCGTCTCGGCGATGGCAATCGGGTGCTGATGCTGACCGGTCTGGTCGCCGCCGCGGGCGGCGCGTTGACCGTGCTGCTGTCGGCCGGCGCCGCGCCGGCGGTCGTCTATGGGGTGCTGATCCTGTTCGGGGTCAGTGCCATCGGCTGGAACGGCGTGTTCATGGCCGAAGTCGCACGTCTCGCCCCGGAAGGGCAGATCGGCAGCGCCACCGGCGGCGTCATGGTTTCGACCTACGCCGGCGTGCTGGTCGGGCCGGTGACCTTCGCCGGCGCCTTCGCGCTGGTCGGCGAGTACACGGCAAGCTTCGGTCTCTGCGCCGCCGTCAGTCTCGCCGGCGCGACGCTGATGCTGGCCGCCCGCCGCGGCATGGCCCGCGGCTGAAGGCGCAGGCCTGCCCGGCTTTTCAATTTTCCCTACTGCCGCTGGGGTCCGCGGTTTACACTACCGGGCGGGCGGCCACAGCCAGGAGAGCGCCACCGTGCCATTCGTGCACAAGGACACCGACGGCAAGATCCTCGCCGTCTATACCGAACCGGTCGAAGGCTCCGTCGAGGTCGCCCCCAACGACCCGGAGCTGGTCGCCTTCATCCATCAGAACATCCCCGGCGTGAACGTCGACGAATGGGTGCAATCGGACTTAGGATTGGCCCGCGTCCTGGAGGACCTCATTCAGGTGCTGATCGACAGAAAGGTGATCATGTTCACCGACTTCCCGTCGGGCGCGCAGGGGAAGCTGAGGGCGCGGCGGGGCCTGCGGCGCGAGTTCTCGGTGGTCGAGGAGCTTTTCGGCGAGCAGGAGTTCGGCACCGGTGAGGGCGAGGATAGCGGCAGCGGTTATCTCTGAAGGCGGGCGCCGTCAGACGCCGAGCGCGTCGGCTATCCCTTCGATGCTATCGGTGACGATGTTCCAATCCGCCTCGGCCTTCAAATCCGTTTTCTGATTCGGTCCATATTCAGTCGGTCGCAGCACGAAGCCGGTCTTCATGCCGTGATGCCGCGCCTGCTTCAGGTCGTAATTGTGGGCGGCGACCAGCATCACGCGATCGGCTTGGCCGCCGAAAAGTTCGACGGCGCCGAGATAGACCTCGGCGTCAGGCTTGTAGTGGTGGAAGTTGTCGGCCGAGATGATGCAGTCCCAGGGCAGGCCGGCGTACTTGGCCATGTTGGCGAGCAAAAAGAAGCTGCCGTTGGAAAGCGGGCCGATGACGTAACGCCTCTTCAGGCGCTTCAGTCCCTTGACCGCGTCGGGCCATGGCTTCAGTCGGTGCCAGGCGCGATTGAATTCGTCCTTGTCGGCCTCGCTTAGGCCCTTGATGCCGAACTCGGCGATGATCTCGTCGAGCCTTTCGCGCTGTAGGACATCATTGGTGGTCCACGGGCGCTCGCCGTTCCGTACCTTCTTCATCGCCGGGTGGTAGCCGGCCCGCCAAGCGTCGGCAAAGGCTTCCCAATCGACGCCGTCGATGCGCTTTTTTTGCGCCAGCGCCCGGCCTTCGGCGGCAATGCTGGCGCGCCAGTCGACGACCGTGCCGTAGGTGTCGAACACCAGGGCGGTAACATTGGCGAGGGTATTTGAACGGCTCACGAGGGCGCCTCCTTTCCCCCTGGGATAGCGCTTTACCGCTTCCCCGCCAACCGATTTAATTCCCTCCCATGAACTGGCGGGCGGTCCGACTTTTGGCCTTGACGCTGACGCTGTCGGGCGCCGCTCTGCCGGCGGCGGCGGAAGTCGTCGATCTGGAACTGGTGCTGGCGGTCGACGTCTCGGGCAGCATCGACAGGGAAGAGGCGCAGCTGCAGCGTGCCGGTTACGTCCAGGCATTGACCGACCAGCAGGTGGTGCGGACGATCAAGGCGGGCAAGTTCGGCCGCATCGCCGTCACCTATGTCGAATGGGCCGGCACTCATTATCAGGCGACGGTGGTTGATTGGACGGTGATCGACGGACCAGCAAGCGCCGGGGCGTTCGCCCAGAAGCTGGCGGCGGCGCCGATTCACACCCAGATGTGGACGTCGATAAGCGGCGCCATAGAGTATGGCATGGTGAAATTACAGCAAAGCACCAACCCCGGCCGCCGCCGAGTCATCGACATCTCCGGCGACGGCCCCAACAACGACGGGGATCCGGTAACCGGCCTGCGCAACCGGGCGGTGGCGGCGGGAATCGTCATCAACGGGTTGCCGATCATCAACGACCGGCCGAGCCCGTGGGGCATGCTGCCGATGCCGAATCTCGACCTCTACTACGAGGACTGCGTCATCGGCGGCAACGGAGCGTTCCTGCTGGTCGCCAACTCGTTCCAGGATTTCGGCCGCGCCATCCGCCGCAAGCTGATCCTCGAGATCGCCGGCCTTCAGCCCGACCCGGAACCCAGGGCCGGCGTCATGCTGGCATCCACCCGCGAGCGTCCGCCCTGCAATGCCGGCGAACGGCGGAGCCCCCGCATCGGCGATGAGCTATGACGCGCGCCGCCGCGGTGCCCATCACTCCGCCGCTTCCTGGTAGGCCTCCGGCGGCGGACAGGTGCAGACCAGATTGCGGTCGCCGGCGACGTTGTCGATCCTAGCGACCGGCGGCCAGTACTTGTCGTCGTGCAATCCCTTCAGCGGGAAGAACGCCTGCTCGCGCGAGTAAGGATGGTCCCATTCCTCGGCGAGGAGCAGATGGTGGGTGTGCGGTGCGTTCTTGAGCGGGTTGTCGTCGCGATCCATCTCGCCCTTCTCGATCGCCGCGACCTCGGCCCGGATCGCAATCATGGCGTTGCAAAAGCGATCGAGTTCGCGCTTCGATTCGCTCTCCGTCGGCTCGATCATCAGCGTATCGGCGACCGGGAACGACGTGGTCGGCGCGTGGAACCCGTAATCCACCAGGCGCTTGGCGACGTCGTCGACGGTGATCCCGGCCGATTCCTTCAGCGGCCTGAGATCGACGATGCACTCGTGTGCCACCAGGCCGTTGCGGCCGGTGTAGAGCACCGGGTAGTGGGGGTCGAGCCGCTTGGCGACGTAGTTGGCGTTCAGGATCGCCACCTCGGTCGCTTTGCGCAAGCCCGCCGCACCCATCAATGTCACGTAGGCCCAGCTGATCGGCAAAATGCCGGCCGACCCCCAGGGCGCCGCCGCAACCGCGCCGATGGTCCCGTGCTCGCCGGCCGCCGGGTTGACGCCGGCGACCACCGGATGGTCGGGCAGAAACGGCGCTAAGTGCTTCAGTACGCCGATCGGCCCGACGCCCGGACCGCCGCCGCCGTGCGGGATACAGAAGGTCTTGTGCAGATTGAGGTGCGAGACGTCGGCGCCGATCTCGCCCGGCCGGGCAACCCCCAGCATGGCGTTGAAGTTGGCGCCGTCCATGTAGACCTGGCCGCCGTTGTCGTGAACGGTGCGGCAAATATCGCGGATGGCGGTCTCGAACACGCCGTGGGTAGAGGGATAGGTGATCATCAGCGCCGCCAACCGGCTGGCGTGCTCCTCGGCCTTGGTTTTGAGGTCGCCCAAGTCGACGTTGCCCTCATCGTCGCAGGCGACCACCACCACCCGCATCCCGGCCATGTGGGCGCTCGCCGGGTTGGTGCCGTGGGCCGACGCCGGGATCAGGCACACGTCGCGGTCGCCCTGGCCGCGGCTCTCATGGTACTTGCGGATGGTCAAGAGGCCGGAGAATTCGCCCTGCGATCCGGCGTTGGGTTGCAGCGAGAAGGCGTCGAACCCAGTCGCCTCGCACAACATCGCTTCGAGGTCCTTGAACAGCTTGCGGTAGCCGAGCGCCTGATCGGAGGGTGCGAACGGGTGCAGGTACCCGAACCCGCGCCAGGTAACGGGGATCATCTCGGTGGTAGCATTGAGCTTCATGGTGCACGAGCCGAGCGGAATCATGGAGCGGTCAAGCGCCACGTCCTTGGCCGAAAGCCGGCGCAGGTAGCGCAGCATCTCGGTTTCGCCGTGGTGGGTCTGGAACACCGGATGGGTGAGGAACGTGCTGGCGCGGACCAGGTTCTTGGGCAGACATTCGCCGAGCTTGGCGTCGATGCCATCGATGGAGATCTCCTTCGCCGCGTCGGCGGCGAACGCCCGCCATACGGTCTCGATATCGCAGCGGCGCGTCGTTTCGTCGAGCGAGACGCCGAGCCGGTCGGGATCGCGGCGCCGCAAGTTGACGCCCAGCGTTTCGGCGCGATCGGCGATCTCCTTCGCCTTGCCGGGGGCGACGACGGTGATGGTGTCGAAATAGGCCTTGGTCTCGACGGTGAAACCGAGGCGGCCCAGGCCTTCGGCCAGGATCCGGGTCATCCGATGCACCCGCTTGGCGATGGCGCGCAACCCTTCCGGACCGTGGTAAACGGCGTAGAACGAAGCGATGACGGCCAGCAGCACCTGCGCCGTGCAGATGTTGGAAGTCGCCTTCTCGCGGCGGATGTGCTGCTCGCGCGTCTGCAGCGCCATGCGCATGGCCGGTCGGCCCGCCTTGTCCACCGACACCCCGATGATGCGGCCGGGGGTCGAACGCTTGAACTCGTCGCGGGTGGCAAAGAAGGCGGCGTGCGGCCCGCCATAGCCCATCGGTACGCCGAACCGCTGGGCGCTGCCGACGACGATGTCGGCCCCCATCTCGCCCGGCGGCGTCAATAGCAGCAAACTCAAGAGGTCGGCGGCGACCGCCACCAGCGCGCCCTTGGCGTGCGCCTCCTCGACGATGGCGCCGAGCGGCCGCACGTCGCCGCCGGTGCCCGGATACTGCACCAGGACGCCGAACAACTCGCGCTCGCTTAAGCCCGCCGCCGGATCGCCGACGACCACCTCGAGACCGAGCGCGCGCGCCCTGGTCTTGACCACGGCGATGGTCTGCGGATGGCAGTCGTCGGCGACGAAGAACACGTCGGCGTCGCGCTTGCACAGCCGGCGCGCCATGGCCATGGCCTCGGCGGCCGCCGTCGCCTCGTCGAGCAGCGAGGCGTTGGCAAGCTGCATGCCAGTGAGGTCGATGATCACCTGTTGAAAGTTCAACAGCGCTTCGAGCCGGCCCTGGCTGACCTCGGCCTGATACGGCGTATAGGCGGTGTACCAGCCGGGGTTCTCGAGCACGTTGCGCAGGATCACCGTCGGCAGGATGGTGCCGTAATAGCCCATCCCGATCATCGACACCCGGACTTGGTTGAGATCCGCCATCGCGCGCAAAGCCGACAGAGTGTCGCGCTCGCTCCTGGCCGGCGGCAGTTTTAGCGGCTTCTTCGAAACGATGTCCGCCGGCACGGCGCGCTGAATCAGCTCGTCGAGCGAACCCAGGCCGAGCGTCGCCAGCATCTCGGCAATCTGGACCGTGCCCGGACCGAGATGGCGGCGGACGAATTCGTCCGACCGCTCGAGCGCGCTCAAGCGGTGCTTCGGCATCAATCAAGCCCCTTCACGTAGGCGGCGTACTGGTCGGCGTCCATCAAATCTTTGAGCTCGCCGGCGTCGCGGAGCGTCATCTTGAATAGCCACCCGTCGCCCATGGCATCGGCGTTGACCTTGCCGGGATCGCCGTCGAGCGCGCCGTTAACCTCGGTAACAGCGCCGGAAGCCGGGGCGTAGACTTCGCTCGCTGCCTTCACCGATTCGATGACCGCGGCTTCGGCGCCCTTATCCAGCTTCCTGCCGGCCTCGGGCAATTCGACGAACACGATCTCGCCGAGCTGCTTCTGGGCGTAATCGCTGATGCCGACGATGGCGGTCTTGCCGTCGACCCTGATCCATTCATGCTCTTTGGTGTATTTGACGGACATTTATTTCACCTGATCGCGGTTCATGTATTGAAATAACGCTGCTCGACGAATGGCAGCTTCACGACTTGGCCGGCGAGTGCCTTGCCGCGCACCATCAGGTTGACGGGCGTACCGGGCGCGGCGAAGGCGGCCTTGACGTACCCCATGGCGATCGGGCCCTCGACGGTGGGGCCGTAGCCGCCGCTGGTGACCTCGCCGATGGTGTTGCCGTCCTTGTCGTGAATCGGCGTATGGGCGCGGGCCGGGGCCTTGCCGTCCGGTTTCAGGCCGACGCGCCTGCGGGGGGCGCCGCTCTTCAGCTGGCCGAGGATGACATCGGCGCCGGGGAAGCCGCCCTGTTCGCGCCGGCGTTTGCCGATCACCCACTCGAGACCGGCCTCGATGGGAGTGGTATTGGCGTCGATGTCGCTGCCGTAAAGGCACAGTCCCGCCTCCAGGCGCAACGAATCGCGGGCACCGAGACCGGCGACCATGACTTCCGCTTCGCCGAGCAGCAGCCGCGCCAGGTTTTCGGCATCCTTGGCGGCAACCGAAATCTCGTATCCGTCCTCGCCGGTGTAGCCAGACCGGGTGACGAAGCAGGCGATGTCGCCGAGTTTGAATGCTTCGGCGGTCATGAACATCATGTGCCGGGCGGCCGGCACGAAACGTCCGAAAACGGCGGCCGCGGCCGGCCCTTGTAGCGCGATCAGCGCCCGGTCTTTGAGGACCTTCAGCTTGGCGCGCTTGCCGATGCGTTTGCGGATGTGGGCGAAGTCGCCTTTCTTGCAAGCGGCGTTGACGACGATGAAAAGATGGCTGCCGCAATTGGTCACCATCAAGTCGTCGATGATGCCGCCCTGGTCGTTGGTCAGCAACGTGTACCGGGTCTTGCCCTTGCCGAGCCCCGTGATGTCGCCCGGCACCAGCGTTTCCAGCGCCGCGGCGGCAGCGTCGCCGAGCAGGTGCGCCTGGCCCATGTGCGAGACGTCGAACAGCGACGCCTGCGCGCGGGTGTGCAGGTGTTCCTTGATGATGCCGCCCTGGTAATGCACCGGCATCGCGTAACCGGCGAACGGCACCATCTTGGCGCCTCGCGCGCGATGCAGCGCGTCGAGCGGCGTCGGTTTCAAGTCATGAGTGTCGGCGTCGGTCACGTAGGTCTCCCAAAACTGCGGCGGCGCCTTGCGGCCGAACGGCGGCGGCCCTTCGGTGCCGCCGGCGGTGGTCGCGCGCCCCCTCTGTCTCGGGACCTGAAAGATTCCCCCACACTTCAGCCCTGCAAGGACCTCCGCGAAAAGGCCTAGAAGCGGCACCGGCGTCAGCCGGCGGGGTTACATCTTCGGTGGGGCAGGGGGAGCCTGAAAACCAGGCCGACGTAGATTCCGCTGCCCGCTTTCCAGAGCCTCATCTCCCCACGGTCCGGGTGCCTGAGAGTTTCCGGGGCGGTTGCTCCTTCGGCGCCGGCTCGACCCCATCGCACAGGCGGGCGGATCGGCCGGACTCTCCCGCAGGGTTCAACTGAGAAAACTACCAATTTTCAGGCCCAAAGCTTTGCATGCCCGTCCGTCGAGGTCAACAGAAGCGGGCGGGAAGCAACGGCCGGGGCGGGCAATGCAGCCGTGCCGCGGGACGGTTCCAAGGGTCCGTCACTTGACGGTTTTGGCTTGCCGCGTCCGATTGAATTCGAGTTCCTCGTGAGTCAACTCATAGCCCGCGAAAACAAGGTAGTAGCTGGAGCTGCGTTTGGGGTCGATCGGCAATTGCAAGGTGATGGTGCTGCTTTGAATCCGCAATCGGGTCGTGTTTCCGGGAAATTCGACGGGCAGGGAAAACGCCTCGCGGTAGAGAATCTTGCGGTCGTTGTCGGAAACGCTGATGAAGTACCTGAACAGTGCCTTGCGATCGCGATTGGCTGGGCCGCGCGTGGCATCGAACAGGACGTTGACGTCGACGTCCATGGTTCCGACCCTGGTTTTTTTATCGAGGTTGGTGGTGCAGCCCAGTCGCACGCCCGTGATCTGGCCTTCGTAGTCGACATCGGTCAGGTCACGGCCACCGCCTTGGCGGAACCTTACCAGGTTGGCGGCGTCGGCGATCACCCACGACTTCGGGCACTGCAGCACGATGGGAGTGGAAATCAGGTCCGTCGCATATTCATAGGCCGAACACGCGGTCAGAACGCCGACTAGCCCGACAGCCGCAACGGCCGACGTCAGTCCGCGCACGCGCGCACCAAACCCCAACGATCGTTTGCCGGATGCTCGCAATGTCACAGGGATTTGTGGCTGCCGTCGCAAAGCGGCCTGGTCTTCGTCCTCTTGCAGCCGCAGAAGAACGCCTTGCCGGATTTGTCGGGCTTGTAGACGACCGGCGAAAACGGGCTGCCCTTGTGGCTGCCGTCGCAGAACGGCTGGTTGGCGCTGCGTCCACAGGCACACCAGGCGTACGTCTTGCCTTTTTCCAGGTCGACGCCGTAGGGAGATTTCTGCGCGATGACCGGATCGACCATGATGTCACTCTCCCAAGGGTAAATCGGCTGGATCGCCGTGTGCCGGAGCGCCTCCGGCGGGATGCTGGGCGACTGTAAATCAGCGTCCCGGCGGCGGCAAGATTGCAGGCACCGCCGGCACCGCCGCAGCACGTGCTACCACGTCTTGGCGGGAATTCCCTTGCCGGGATCGACCAGCTCGACGAGCGTCGCCGCCAGCTTGCCGAACGCGCGCGCCCGGCCCCAGGCATTGTCGATGCGGAGCGCCACCTGCAGGCCCTGGTTGAACGCCGTCCAGCCGGCGTCCTTTTCGCCGGCGACAGCGTGCTCGGTGGCAATCTCGCTGAACATCCACACCTGGGTCAGCGTGCTCTTGATCTCAGCCGTGGCCTGGTCGGCGCGTTCACGGCTGGCTTTGGCGCCGGCTTCGTCGCCAGCCCGCACCTGCTCGGCGGCGATGGTCCACAGCGTGTGGGCGCGCAGCCGGTTGTCGTCGATTCTGTCGGCCATGTCGACAGCCTCATTGAACAGCGCCGACGACTTTTCCTTGGCCTTGGGCAACTTGCCGATTCCCGCCATGGACAGCGCGACGCGACTGATCGCGTACGACCGGGCGAATGGGAACTTGATCTTGTCGATGGCGGCCAGCGCCACCTTCAGTGTGCCATCGGCGGCCTCGACGTCGCCCTTTTCCGCCTGCGCGACGGCGATCCGGCCGAGCACGACGGCCCGATAGCGAACCCCCTCGATGGTGTCGGCGGTGGCCAGGGCTGCCGCCACGTCGCCGGCTCGAGCCTGCTGGGTGGCAGTGGTGATCAGCACCGGGGTGCGGTTGGAATCGTCGGTGACGTCGCTGAGCACGGTCATCGCCTGCGGCAACTGCTCCATCTCCGCCAGCGCGTTGGCGACATGGCGCAACGCCACGCTGCGGTTGCCGGCGTCGACGCGGGCGCGGGCGAAGGCTTCCGCCTTGGCCAGGATGTCCGCTGCGGCCGGCGCATCGCCCGCCCGCGCCAGGATGACGGCTACGCGGGTTTGGAACGATATCTGTGTCAACGCGTCCGGAACGCCGGTCAGTATTTGCAGCAGCCGGCTCGCCGTCGTGCGGGCGTGATCGAGGTCGCCGCGCCGCATCTGGATGTTGGCGATGGCGGCCAGCGCATCGGCCCGCTTCGCCGGATCGGGAATGATCTCGACGGCGGCTAGCGCCTCGCCGCTTTGGCCGGCCGCTGCCTGGGCTTCGGCGATGTCGCGAAGTGCGACGATGATCAGCCGCGGATCGCCGATGCGGCTGGCGGTTTCCATTGCCTCGGCGCGTAGCCCGGCGCGCGCCTCGGCGACCAGGATCTCGCCTAGCGCCCAATCTCTGAGCTCCGGCTTGAACACCGCCTTGGCGCTCTCCAGGGCCTCGTGCAGCAGGCAGCGGACGGTGACGTTCTTGGCGCACGCGGCCGTGTCGCGGGTCGGGTCAGCGACTTCGTTGCGGGCGGCGCCGACAAGATCGCGGGTCGCCGGGTGACTCATCAGCGCCTGGCGGGCGGCGCTGATGTTGTCGATCCGCACCTTGTCGAGGCGTTTCAAGAGCACGCGCACCTGGATGCTGTTCTCCAGCGATTCGACCAGCTCGCTGGTGACGCGGCCGTCGACCTTCAGCCCGACGTTCTTTTGGTAGGTTCGCACCGCCTTGTCGGTCTCCGACGTGAGGCGGCCATCGATGGCACCGGCGTAGATGCCAAGCTCGCTCAGCACCTTCTGCGCCCGTCGCACCAAGTCGTTCGATTTCCTGGTCAACAGGTCGTCGCCGGCTGGTTGCTCGCCGGCCGGAAGCGCCGCGATCTCGACGGCACGGTCGAAATGGGGCGCGGCTTCCGAGGTCGTCGGTGAAGCTTGTGAAATGGCCACCGCCGCGGCCGTGGCGACGGCGGCGCGCAGCCAGACGTTCGGCGACGAGATTTTCCCTAGAGCACTAATGCGGCCAGGCATGGTTCTCTGCTCCGGCTCGTTGACCATGACGGTTAATTCTTTTACCAACCCGGAACATACGGAATACGGGGTTAATATACCCTTTACGGCGCCGCGATTCGAGGCCGTGGACGACCCTTGCCAGCGGCATCACGGTTCCGTAAGAAGGCCACACCTTGAGGGCCGGGGCGATGCAGGCTTTTCGGGTGCAATCGGGCGGGGACGGGCCATGGCGGTCTACACCGAAGTCGGCGACGAGGAACTGATCGCCTTTGCCGGCGAATATGACATCGGCGAGGTATTGTCGAGCAAGGGCATCGCCGAGGGCATCGAGAACTCCAATTTCACCCTCACCACCACCAGCGGCACCTATATCCTTACGCTGTACGAGAAACGGGTGAAGCCCGAAGACCTGCCGTTTTTCCTCGGTCTGATGGAGCACCTGGCGACGGCCGGGATCCCGTGCCCGACGCCGATCCACGGCCGCGACGGCAAGGCGCTCAGGCGTCTCGCCGGCCGGCCGGCGGCGATCGTCACCTTCCTCGCCGGCATGTGGCCGAGGCGCATCACCCCCGAGCACTGCTCGCAATTGGGCCAGGGCCTGGCGAAGCTGCATCTCGCCGGCGCCGGCTTCGGGATTGGCCGCGCCAACGACCTGTCGCTGCCGAGCTGGCGGCCGCTGCTGATGCGTTCCCGCGACCGTGCCCACGAGGTCGAGGCCGGCCTCGCCGACGAACTGGCGCAGGAGCTCGATCGCCTCGAGGCGGAATGGCCGGCCGGCCTGCCGACCGGGGTCATCCACGGCGACCTGTTTCCGGACAACGTATTCTTCCGGGCCCGCAAGCTGACCGGGATGATCGACTTCTATTTCGCCTGCAACGACATGTTCGCCTACGACCTGGCGATTTGTCTCAACGCCTGGTGCTTCGAGTCCGACCACAGCTTCAACATCACCAAGGCGCGACGGATGCTGACGGCGTATCGCAAGGTCCGCGACTTTTCCGCCGCCGAACTGACGGCGCTACCGTTACTCGCCTGCGGCAGCGCCATGCGGTTCCTGCTGACCCGCCTTTACGACTGGCTGCACACGCCGGCCGAGGCAATGGTGACGTGCAAGGATCCGCTCGAATACCTGGCCAAGCTGCGCTTCCACCAGGGCGTCAAAAGCCCCGGCGCCTACGGACTGGACTGACGAAGCAGGGGGCCGTGGACAAGATCGAGATCTTCACCGATGGCGCGTGCTCGGGCAATCCGGGGCCCGGCGGTTGGGGCGTGGTGTTGCGCTGGCGCGGGTACGAGAAGGAACTCTATGGCGGCGAGCCCGACACCACCAACAACCGTATGGAGTTGACGGCGGCGATCCGCGGCCTCGAGGCGCTGAAGCGCGGCAGCCGCGCCGCGCTCTATACCGACAGCAAATATGTGAAGGATGGCATCACGGAGTGGATCGCGAGATGGAAGAGCAACGGATGGAAGACGTCGTCGCGTAAACCGGTCAAGAACGCCGATTTATGGCGTCGCCTCGACGAAGCGCTCCAGGATCACAAAGTCGACTGGCATTGGATCAAGAGTCACGCCGGGCATGCGGAGAACGAGCGTGCCGACGCGCTGGCCCGGCTAGGGATAAAGGAAATGCGCCGGTAACCGCGGTGATCTGATCATCCGAACAGATCGCCGATCGCGATCACCGCTCCGAAAAAGATCAGCGCCACGGCAATGACAACCAGCCGCATGGTCACTTCGTGATAAGCGAGCCGTCGGAGCCACTGCTGCTCTAATCTGTCCTTGAGATAAAACACCCCGAGGACCGCGATAAGCAGCAGGACGCCGGCGATCAACACGCCCATTTGACGGATTCCCCGAAACGCCGGTGCTGGAAGCGGCCCCGACCGTGCAGGGTCAGATCTCGCCCAGCATCACCTCGGCGCTGGTCTTCTCGAAGGTGCCCGGCGCATCGATGTGGAGTTTCTTGACGACGCCGTTCTTGACCACCATCGAGAACCGCTGACAGCGCAGACCCAGCCCGCGCTCGTTGAGATCCAGCTCCAGCCCCGCCGCCTTGGTGAACTTGGCGCTGCCGTCGGCGACCATCATCACCTTGTCGCCGACCTTCTGGTCCTTGCCCCAGGCGCCCATGACGAAGGCGTCGTTGACCGACAGGCAAACCACGGAATCGACGCCCTTCTTCTTCAGTGCCGCGGCGTTGTTGACGAAACCGGGCAGATGCTTGGCCGAGCACGTCGGCGTGAAGGCGCCGGGGACGCCGAACAAAGCGACCGTCTTGCCCTTGAAGATGTCATCGGTGGAAATGCCGCCGGGTCCGTCTTTGGTCATGATGTTCAAGGTCACGGACGGAATCTTGTCGCCTACTTTGATGGACATGGGTCCTCCCTTTTTGAATGGCGTTGTTCGTTTGATCGACGGTTGCGGCCGATACCGGCCAAAGCTGAAAAAGAGATAATCGATCCCTGCCAAAAATCCAGCCCGATTTTTTCCGCTGCTGGACGGCTCAGGCGCGGCGCGGGCCTAGAGCTCGCCCAGCAGCACCTCGGCCGCGGTCTTCTCGAAGGTGCCGGGCTCGTCGATGTGGAGGCGCTTGACCACGCCGTCGTCGACGAGCATCGAGAACCGCCGGCAACGCAGTCCGTAGCCCTTGTCGCCCATGTCGACGTCGAGACCGGCCGCCTTGGTGAACCTGGCGCTGCCGTCGGCGACCATCATCACCTTGTCGCCGACGTTCTGCGCCTTGCCCCAAGCGTCCATGACAAAAGCGTCGTTGACCGAAATGCAGACGATCTTGTCAACACCCTTTTTCTTCAGCGTTGCGGCGTTGTTGACGAAGCCGGGAAGATGCTTTGACGAGCACGTGCGGGTGAACGCGCCCGGCACGCCGAACACCGCGACCTTCTTGCCTTTGAAGATTTCATCGGTGGAAATGCCGCCTGGTCCGTCCTTGGTCATCACGTTCAAGGTCACGGACGGAATCTTGTCGCCAGCTTTGATGGTCATCGGTCCTCCCCCTGTCCCGGGTCGATGCCCGGTCGCCAACAGATAATAGATGATGCCCGGAAATTCAGCCTATTTTTCGATCCACCCGTGGTGCGGGGCGGATCGCCGCCGCCGTCACCGGGCCGCCGCCTTGGCGGTTCCGCCGCCGGCGCGGCCGACGGCGTCGAGCACCGCCTGCTCGGTCAGCAACTCCGGCAGCACCATGCCCGCGGTCGCGCCCGGCCCGTAGACGGCGTTGAACGGGATGCCGTAGCGCTGATGGCGGGCAAGATAGGCCGAAATCGCCGCATCGGGCCGCGTCCAATCCGCTTGCATGACGACGACGTCCGGACGCCCGAGCGCCGCCACCACCGTGTCGCGGCTGAGCACCAAAGTCTTGTTGACCTTGCAGGTGAGGCACCATTCGGCGGTGACGTCTACGAACACGGTCTTGCCTTGGGCGACAAGCACTGGGATGGCGTTCTCGTCGAACCGCGTCCACAGCCGTTCCAGCATCTGGCTGGAGCCGGCGGCGATGATACCAGCGGTCGGTGCATTGCCTGCCGGCTGCCCGCCGACCCAGCCCGGAACCAGCAGGGCCGCTATCGCCATGGCGCCGAACCATATCGGCGCCCGGCGTCCGGCGGTGACGGGCCGCCGGTGTCCGAGATAGAGCAGCCCGGCGCCGGCGGCGGTCAGCGCGCCGACGGCGGCAGCCGCGGCCGGCCCGATGCTGATTGCCAGCACGCTCAGCAGCCACACCCCGGTCGCCGCCAACGCCACGCCGAGCAATTTGCGCAACGTCGCCATCCACGGGCCCGGCCGCGGCAGCCGGGTCGCCAACGCCGGGAACGCGGCGACGGCGAGGTAGGGCAGCGCCAGACCGAGCCCCAGCGCGGCGAACACCGCCGTGATCTCGGGCGCGCCGCGGGCCAGCGCGAAGCCGATGGCGGTGCCGAGGAATGGCGCCGAGCACGGCGTCGCCAGCAGGGTCGCGAGCGTGCCCTGCAGGAAGTGGCCGCCGAGCCCGTGCACGTGACTCGACCGCTCGCCCCAATCGGCGGCCCACGCGGGCAGGCGGACCTCGAAGAAACCCCACAGGTTGCAGGCGAAGGCGACCACCACCAGGGTCATCGCGATCAGGAACAACGGCTGCTGGAATTGGATGCCCCAACCGATGGTCATGCCGGCGGCCTTGAGCCCAATCAGCGCCGCCGCCAGCACCGCGAACGCGAACAGAATTCCGGCCGCTGAGGCAACGAAGCTCTGGCGCACGATGCGGCTTTCGCCGCCGCCGTGGCCGACGACGCCGAGCAGCTTGATCGACAGCACCGGCAGTACGCACGGCATCAAATTCAGGATCAGTCCGCCGAGCACCGCCAGCACCAGGATAAAGGCAATCGGCTGCGCCGCCCCGCCGCCATCGAGGCGGGCGGCGGCACCAACGGCGGTTGCCACCAGGCGCCGCTCGGCGGCGCGGTTTCCGTCAACCAGCGTCAGGACCAGCGGCCGGCCGGCGAGGCTGCCGGCGGGCGGATCGGTCAGTTCCTTGAGCCCGTAGACCTTGACCTGCAGTTGCGCCTTGCGCGCGTCGCCGCTGAGACGCACCGCCGGCCGCGAAAACGAAATCCCGGGCGGACCTTCGACGTAGAGGTCGGGCGCCACAAATGGCAGGTTGGCAGCGGCGGAAACGCGGACGACGGTGTCCTTGCCGTCATCGGTAGTCTCGGCGGCCTCGATCATCAGGCCGTGGCGGCGGCCGTCGCCCGGGACGTTGGCCTGGAAGCGGTCGATCAGGTGCGCGAACTTGCTTGGCTTGATCGAACCCTCGGGCAGAGCAAGGGCGACGTCGGCGGTATAGGGGATGCAGATTTCCTTGCAGGTGAGATAGCGGACGATGCCGCTCATCTCGAGCGGCTTGGCCGGATCCTGCCGCGTCACCGTCATCGGCAGCACCACCTCGTTCTCGTAGCCGAGGGTTTCCAGGCCCAGTACCGAGAAACGCGTCGGCGCCGGCCAATGCACGACCGCAGTCTTCAGGTTGCGCGACGCCGACCAGTCGGGCTCCGGCGGGAAGCCGGCGTCGCCGGGCGAGCGCCAGTATATCTTCCAACCTGGCTTCATCTTGAAATGCAGGCCGAGGCGGAGCGTCTCGGCGTCGCCCGCCGTCTCGGTGGCGGAGATCAGGCGCAGCGCCGTTTGGTCAGTCTCCTGCCAGGGCGATGCGGCGGACTCGGACGAAAGCCCAGCCATCGCCGATTCGCCGGCGAATGCCGCCGAGGCGAGGCAGAGCGCAAACGAACCAGTCCGTAAGAATCTCGAGAACATCCGTGTCACGATTGCATTGTTCAATAGGCGCCGTTCGAACGACGGCCGAATCCAAAGTCCGAAAGGACAGGACCGCCGGAATTATATAAGTAATCGAGCGCCGGTTTCATCCACCCGGCACGCCGATCACGAAAATGTTTTCCGGTCGCGCCCGGCCGGAGACCGCCAGAACGCGCCGTTTCTTTGCCGGATTGCCCAACCTGTGCCATAATTACTTTATAATATTAGGTGTCGCGGCATCCATGACGGCCGCTGGCGTCCGAAAGGGGCAACCCATGTCGGGTTTCGCAGCGAAGGGCCAATATCTTGCCGGGCAACTCCTGGTCGCCATGCCGGGGATGCGCGACCCGCGATTCCAGAAGACGGTCATCTACATGTGCGCCCATAACGCCGACGGAGCGATGGGCCTCGTCATCAACCGGGCGCTCGAATCGCTCAGCTTCCCCGATCTGCTGGAGCAGTTGGGGATCGACTCGTCCGGCGTCGGCAAGCAGATCAACGTGCATTTCGGCGGCCCCGTGGAATCCGGACGCGGCTTCGTCCTGCATTCCCCGGACTACGTCCAGGATGCGACCATGGTGGTCGACCGCGACGTCGCGTTGACCGCCACCGTCGACATCCTGAAGGCGATCGCCGGCGGCACAGGCCCGCGGCAGAGCCTGCTGGCGCTCGGTTACGCGGGCTGGGGGCCCGGCCAACTCGATTCCGAAATCAGGGGCAACGGCTGGCTGCACGTTGCCGCCGATAACGAACTGGTGTTCGGCCCCAACTTGGACGCCAAGTGGGACCGCGCGATGACCAAGATTGGCGTCAATCCGCTGATGCTGTCTGACGACGCCGGCCACGCTTGACGCTGTCATTCTAATTGGACGCCTCTCCCGACCTGAGCCGCTTGGCGGCGCGCTCGAGTCCCTGCATGCCCGACCCGGGACCGATACCGGCGAGGGTCGGGCGGGATTCCATCAGTCGCGTCGCGACTCGGGCGATGGCGGCGCTGTCGACGGCCTCTACCTGGGCGACGATCTCGTCGACCGCCAATGGCCGCTTGAAAACGATCATCTGCCGCGCCAATTGCTCGCACCGCGATGACGTGCTCTCTAGCGACATCAGGATGGCCGCCTTGACCTGGGCGCGGGCACGGGCGATCTCGTCGGCCGGCGCGCCCTTGGCCAATTTCGCGATCTCGTCGAACACCAACGGCACCACCTCCGACACTTGCTTCTCGCCAGTGCCGGCGTAGATGCCGAATAGCCCGCCGTCGACGTAAGCCGACGTGTAGGAATAGATCGAATAGACCAAACCGCGCTTTTCGCGCACCTCCTGGAACAGCCTCGACGACATGCCGCCGCCGAGCAGGGTCGAGAACACCGTGGTGGTGTAGAAGTCCTTGTCGTCGTAGGCGACGCCGTGCATTCCCATCAGCAAGTGTGCCTGCTCGAGGTCGCGCGATTCCTGAAAATCGCCGCCGACGTAGCGGGCCGGCTGGCGCGGCGAGCCGATCGGTGCTGGAAGCGAATCGAAGGCAGCCGCCGCCAACTCGACCAGTCGGTCGTGATCAAGACGCCCGGCGGCGGCGAAAACGATGTTGGGCGCGCTGTAATGGCCGCGCATGTAATCGAGAAGACGCCGGCTGTCCATGGCGCGGATCAAGGGCGCCGAGCCCAACACCGGCCGGCCGATCGCTTGATCGGGGAATGCGATCGCCTGGAAGCAGTCGAAGATGATGTCGTCCGGGGTGTCGTTCGATTGGTTGATCTCCTGGACGATGACGTCCTGCTCGCGGGCAAGTTCGCCCGCGTCCATCACCGAGTGCTGGAGGATGTCGGCGATGATGTCGACGGCGAGCGCCAGATCGGCCTTCAGGATCTTGGCGAAATAGGCGGTCGACTCGCGCGCCGTATAGGCGTTGAGCTGGCCGCCGACGGCCTCGATCTCGGCGGCGATCGCGAGCGCGTCGCGGCGCTCGGTGCCCTTGAACGCCATGTGCTCGAGCAGGTGCGAGATGCCGTTCAACTTGGCCGGCTCGTCACGGGCGCCCACCGCTACCCAGGCGCCGAGCGAGATGCTCTCGACCGTCTCCATGACGTCACTGACGACGCGGAGCCCGTTGGCGAGCTCGCTCACGCGCACGCTCATGCAGCCGCCTTCGCGCGGGCCCGCTCCTGAACGTGGCGCTTGACGGCGGCGAGGTCATTGGTGAGCACCGCGCAGCGCTCCTTGCGTTCGAACAGGTCCTTCAGCCGCGCCGGCAACGCCGGGCGGACGCCGGTCGCGGCCTCGACGGCATCCGGAAACTTCGCCGGATGCGCGGTCGCCAGCGCCACCATCGGCACGTTCGCGTCGCGGCGCCGGGCGCGGCCGGCGGCGAGACCGACCGCGGTGTGCGGATCGATCATCAGGCCGGAATCCTTCAGCACCGCCTGGATGGTCTTCTTGGTCACCTCGTCGTCGAAGCGGGCGCCGTCGAAGATCACCCGCGCCGCCTGCAAGGTCCGCGCCTCGACGGTGAAGCGGCCGGTCTTCCGGAATCCTGCCATGATCTTGGCGACACGACCGCCGTCGCGGTCCTCGAGGTCGAACAGCAGGCGCTCGAAGTTGCTCGACACCTGGATGTCCATGCTCGGGCTGATCGTCGGATGCACCTCGCCAATCTGCATGGCGCCGGTCTCGAAAAAGCGCGTCAGAATGTCGTTGCGGTTCGAGCCGACGATCAACTGACTGACCGGCAGCCCCATGACGCGCGCCGCGTAGCCGGCGAACACGTTGCCGAAGTTGCCGGTCGGCACGGCGAACGCAACCGAGCGCTCGGGCGCGCCGAGGCGGACGGCGGCCCAGAAGTAATAGACGATCTGCGCCATCACCCGCGCCCAGTTGATCGAGTTGAAGGCGGTGAGCCGGTGGCGGTCGCGAAACGGCTGGTCGTTGAACATTGCCTTCACCAGGTCCTGGCAATCATCGAAGGTACCATCGATGGCGATATTGTGGACGTTGGCCGAGAGCACCGTGGTCATTTGCCGTCGCTGCACCTCCGAGATGCGATCCTTGGGATGCAGGATGAAGATCTCGATGGCGTCGCGGTCGCGGCATGCCTCGATGGCCGCCGAGCCGGTATCGCCCGACGTGGCGCCGACGACGGTGACCCATTCGCCGCGCGCCTTCAGCACGTGGTCGAACAACGGCCCCAGGAACTGCAGCGCCATGTCCTTGAACGCCAGCGTCGGACCGTGGAACAGCTCGAGCAGCCATTCGCCGTTGCCGATCTCCGTGAGCGGTGCCACCTCGGCGGTGTCGAAATTGCGGTAGGCCTGGTCGATGATGCCGGCCAGCGCGGCTTCGGCGATGCTGCCCTTCATGAACGGGCGCATCACCCTGAGCGCCAGCTCCGCATACGGCAGGCCGCGGAAGCCGGTAATCGCGCGTGCATCCAGCCGCGGCCAGGGTTCGGGTACATAAAGGCCGCCGTCGCGGGCAAGCCCGCCCAGCAACACGTCGTCGAAGCCGAGAACCGGGGCCTTGCCCCGGGTCGAGATATACTTCACGGCCCAATGCTCCAATTCCGAAGGCGGCCTAACCTAGCGCCGCGACCGGGGGGCGGCAACCTTGCCGCCGGTCACGGTAGATAGCGCGCCTTCAGGTGGCGGATGAACACTTTCGGGTCAAGCGGCCTGCCGGTGGCCTCGATCAGCAGCTTGCGTGCCGACGTCAGCGAGCCTTTGCCATGCACGTGGACGCCGAGCCAGTCGGTCAGCGGCTTGAACTGGCCTTTGCCGATACCGTCCTCGATCGCCGGGTCGGCGCGCCGGGCGGCGTCGAACAACTGTGCCGCGGTCATGGCGCCGAGCGTGTAGGTCGGGAAATACCCCCAGGCCCCATCATACCAGTGCAGGTCCTGCAGGCATCCCTCGCGGTCGGACGGCGGCGTCAGGCCGAGCAGCTTTTGCATCCCCTCGTTCCACGCCCCGGGCAGATCGGCGACCTGCATCCTGCCTTCGACCATCGCCTTTTCCAGCCGGTAACGCAGGATGACGTGGGCCGGATAGGTGACCTCGTCGGCATCGACGCGGATGAAATCGGGCTTTACCTGCGTGTAGACGCGGTAGAGGTTGCCCGGCTCCCACGCCGGGCCGCGGCCGCCGAACATTTTGCTCATCAGCGGCGCCGCATAGGTCAGGAACTTCTCGGAGCGGCACACCTGCATCTCGATCAGCAGCGATTGGCCTTCGTGCATGCTCATCCCGAGCGCGTCGCCCACGGGCTGGCCGCGCCACGCCTTCGGCAAGCCGCGCTCGTAGAGCGCATGGCCGGTTTCGTGCAGCACACCCATCAGGCTGGAGGTGAAATCATCCTCGTCGTAGCGGGTGGTGATGCGCACGTCGTCGGGTGTGCCGCCGCAGAACGGGTGCAGGCTGACGTCGAGCCGGCCGTGATCGAAGTCGAAGCCGAGGGCCTCCATCAGACGAATGCCCAACGCCTCCTGCGTAGCGCGCGGGAACGGGCCTTCAGGCATCGGTGGCGCGCCGGCGGCGGCTTGGCGGTCGAGCACTTCGGCCAGGAACCC
>DASWGT010000112.1:0-43280 GCA_036393575.1 Rhodospirillales bacterium
TCGACGTCGGCGGAACCCTTGAAGAAGCCGGTCGGCGCCACTTCGATGATGCGGGCGCTCGGCAACGACGCCTCGACCTGACCCTCGACCACCAGCCGGTCGCACGACGTGATCTCGCCCGAAAGGCGGATGTCGCGGCCGATGACCAGCCGCTTCGAGTCGGCATCGGTGGCAATCAGGCGATCCAGGCGGCGCGGCGGAATGCCTGGAATGTCGGGAACCGCGCGACGCGCAACGTCGGGGTGGAACGACGACGGCGTCGGCGGCTTGGCCGGCGCGTGCGAGCCCTTGCGCGAGAACGGCTTTAAGGGCGGCGCCGAAATCGCGTCCATGCCGTCGTCACGATTTGGCTTGAGGTCGCCTTTCTTCGTCGTCTCGTCTTTCTTTTTTCCGAACATGGCGTCTCACCTTGCATGCGATCCCGGCGGGAACCGCGGCCCCGGTATCAAGCCTCGAACTTTCCGCGCCGCCAATCCTCGAACAAATGCACCATGGCGGCAGTGGCGACGACGGGCGCCAACAGGTTGACCACCGGAACGGTCAACAGCACCGTCATGATCACGCCGACCGCGAACAACTCACCGCGATGGGCCCGCCTCAACGAACGGGCGTGGTCGGGACCGATGCGGCGCAAAGCCACCAGCTCGAAGTATTCCCGGCTCAGAAGATAGCCGTTAACGGCGTAGAAAACAAAAGGGAAAACCGGCGGCAGCAGCAGGAAAAGCAGGGCTCCGACGTTGAGCGCCACCAACACGCCGAGGTAGCCGAGGGCGGTCACGGCCGCCGCCGCGGTGGAAAGGCCTTCGGCCGGCGGCAGCGCCGGGTAATGGCGGGCCTCGACGATGCCGGCGATGTCCTCGAGGAAGAAGCCGACGACGGCGCTGACGACGGCCGGAAACAGGAACCAGGTGATCACCGCCGTCGCCAGCCCACCCAGGATGTCGACGGCGGCGTCCAGCCACGGAATCGCGAACATACTGGTCTCGGTCAACAGCACGCCGACCGCCACCCACAGCCCAACAAGCACGGCGAGCGCGGCGGCGAGGCAACGCCAGACGATGGTTCGGGTGGCGCCGTCGGCGAGCTGCGAAATGCCCCGGGAGAATGCTTTGAACATGTTGAAAATCTTGATTAATGGACCGGTGCGGTTGCGGACATGGTGTTTAGAGGCTGGGCCCATTAGGCGCAAGAGGGGGCGCAAGGGCGGCGCAAGACGGCCGCCGAGGAAGCGCCGCCGTTCCGTCTAAGTCGTTGACTCGAAAAACGTTATCGGAGCAGCGCGGCGGCGCGCTTGATGACATTCCGATCGCCGCCGCTATACTCGGCCCGGGCGCGCGCCCGCAAGCCTGCCGCAACCGGAGACAGCGATGGCGGAACCGAGCTTTGATGTGGTCGGCATCGGCAACGCCATCGTCGACGTTCTCGCTCACGCCGACGATGTGTTCCTCGCTTCCGAAGGCCTGACCAAGGGTGCCATGACCCTGATCGACGCCGGCACCGCCAAGGACATTTACGAGAAGATCGGCCCGGCTGTCGAATGCTCCGGTGGTTCGGCCGCCAACACGGTCGCCGCTCTGGCGTCGCTGGGTGGCAAGGGGGCGTTCGTCGGCAAGGTCCATGACGACCAGCTGGGCGAAGTGTTCCGCCATGACATCCGCGCCCTCGGCGTCGCGTTCGACACGCCGCCGGACGACGTCGGCCCGCCGACGGCAACGTGCCTGATCCTGGTGACGCCGGACGCGCAACGGACCATGCAGACTTTCCTCGGCGCCTGCGTCACGCTGGGGCCGGAGGACATCGACGAAGGCCTGATTGCGGCTTCCCGCGTCACCTATCTCGAGGGCTATCTGTGGGACCCGCCGCTCGCCAAGCAGGCGATCGTCAAGGCCGCGAAAGCGGCGCACACCGCCGGCCGCATGGTGTCACTCAGTCTCTCGGACCCGTTCTGCGTCGACCGCCATCGCGCGGAGTTCCTCGACCTCGTCAATCATCACGTCGACATCCTGTTCGCCAACGAACGCGAGATCATGTCGCTCTACCGGGTCGGGAGTTTCGACGAATCCCTGCAGGCTGTGCGCGGCCATTGCGAGATCGCGGCGTTGACGCGCAGCGAAAAAGGCTCGGTCGTCGTCGCCGGCGATGAAATCCACGTCATCGATGCCGAACGGGTGCCCAAGGTCGTCGACACCACCGGCGCCGGCGACGCCTACGCCGCCGGGTTCCTGTTCGGGGTCACTGCCGGCCGCGACGTGGCGGTCTCCGCCCGAATCGGCAGTATCGCGGCGGCCGAGGTGATCGCCCATCTGGGCGCCCGGCCGGAGATGTCGCTGAAGGCGCTCATCGAGAAGAGGCTCGGCTGAGGCCACGACGGCCCGACCCCATGGTTGAGCGCGCACCTCTACGCGGATACCCTGGCATGCCATGAACGGACCCGTCCTTCCCGATCCCATCGATGCGCCGCCGGCGCCGGACTCGGGCGCGCTTTCCCGGCGCTTCCGAACGACGGCGTTCTGGCGCGCGCTGCCGGCCGGCATGCGGCGGCGCTGGTGGCTGTTCCGGCCATTCGACGTGATCGCGCGCCATTGGCCGGTGTTCAGGAAGCCGAGCGGGGTGTTGGTGGTGCGCATGGACGGCATCGGCGATATGGTGCTATTCCGGCGCACGCTCGATCACTATGCCGATGCGTTCGGCGTCGGCAGAACCGGAATCACGGTGCTCGGCTGCGATAGCTGGAGCAAGCTCGCCGATCAGGTGTTCGCCGGCTACCGCGTCATCACCATCGATGAGCACGCGTTCGCGAGAAATCCCTTCTACAGGTTCAAGGTGGCGCTTCGGGTACGCCGCATGGCGCCTGCGGTGGCGGTCTGTGATTCCTACATGCGTCGCGCGCTGATGGCCGACAGCCTGGTGTGGCTGTCGGCGGCGCCGCAGACGGTGGTGTCGGCGCCCTTCGTCAGCGAGCGCACCCGGCCGGAGTTCACCTATTACCTGAGCCAGGTCGGCCGGATCGTCGACACCGGTCCCTACCCGACCCACGAGATCATCCGCCACTACCGGTTCGTCTCCGCCATCGCCGGACGGACCATCCGGCCCGAAGCGCCGCGCATCGCTTGGCACGACCAGCCGCCGCCGGTCGCTCCCGGGGCGCCCTATGCGGTGTTGAATCCCGGCAGCAACGAGCCCGGCCGCCGTTGGCCGCTCGCGGGCTATGTCACCGTCGCGAGAAGGCTGCTCAAGCGCGGCTTCCGGGTGGTGTTCGTCGGCCAGCCGGGCGATTGGGGCGACCGGCACGGCATCGCCGGAATCGTCGGCCATGCGGGCGTGATTGACCTAGCCGGTCGCACCGACCTGCCACAGCTCCTGGACCTGATCAAGAACGCCGCGCTGATGGTGACCAACGACACCGGCCCGGCGCATCTCGGCATCGCGCTTGCTTGCCCGACCGTGGTCATTGTCGGCGGTGGCCACTTCGGCAGTTTCGTCCCCTACCCCGCCGAAGCCGCGCCAGCGAACGCACGTTTCGTTTACCAGCGGATGGAGTGCTATCACTGCTTCTGGCGCTGCTACAAGCGCACCGACAAGTTCCAGGTCTTCCCGTGCGTCGGCGAAATCGGCGAGGAAAAGGTGTGGCGCGAATGCGAATCGCTGTTGGCCGCGGGTGCCGCCGCGGCGGCGGGCGAAGGCGCGGACAAAGCAGCGTCGGCCGGCCAGCGGTGAGCCGCGCCTTTCACTTCCCCGGCGCCCACCATCCGGCCCGGCCGCCAGGACTTTCCTGAGATGCCGTCGTGGCTCGAATCGGCGAAGGTCTACGGCGACCGCCGCGTGTTGTCGCTGCTGTTCCTTGGCTTCTCGAGCGGGCTGCCATTCGGCGTGCTGGCCGAGCCGCTGACCGCCTGGCTCGCCGAAAGCCAGGTCTCGAAGACCGCGATCGGCCTGTTCGTGCTGGTCAGTCTCCCCTATTCGCTGAAGTTCGCGTGGGCGCCGCTGATCGACCACATGGCGCTGCCTTGGCTAACCCGCCGGTTCGGTCGCCGGCGCGGCTGGGCACTCCTGACCCAGGCGGTTCTGCTCGCCGTCATCCTCGGCATCGGCCTCACCCAGCCTGCGAACGATCTCAGGTGGACGGCGGTTTTCGCGCTCGCCGTCGCGTTCGCGTCGGCAAGCCAGGACATCGTCATCGACGCCTACCGCGTCGAGATCCTAGAAACCCGTCAACTCGCCGCCGGCGCCGCGGTGGCGACGTTCGGCTGGCGGGTCGGCCAAGTCGGCGCCGCCGCCGGCGGGTTGATCTTCGCCGACTTCTTTCCGTGGCCGATGGTGTTCGCCGGCATGGCGATCTTCGTGCTGATCGGCGCGGTCGCCGTCCTGGTCAACCCGGAACCGTCGAAGCCGATCAGCGGCGAGGCGCTCGCTTTGACGCGCCGCGCCGACGCCTTCGCCGCCGAGGCCTGCCGCCTGCCGCCCGCGCTGATGCGTGCCGTGGGCTGGCTCTACGGCGCCGTGGTGGCGCCGTTCAAGGAGTTCCTGGGGCGCGACGGCTGGGCGGCGGTGCTGCTGTTCATCCTGCTCTACAAGTTCGGCGACGCGGTGCTGGCGGTGATGAAGGTGCCTTTCTTCATCGAGATCGGTTTCACCAAGACGGAGATCGCCGAAATCGCCAAGATATTCGGCGTCAACGCCATTATCGCCGGCGGGCTGGTCGGCGGCATTTTGCTGGCCAAGGTCGGCATCCCGAAGGGCTTGCTGATCTCGGGCGTGCTGATGGCGATCTCGAACCTGGTGTTCGTGGCACAGGCGTGGGCGGGCCACGATCCGTGGATGCTGGCGGTGACCATCGCCGTCGAGAACGTCACCACCGGCATGGGAACGACTGCCTTCATCGCCTATCTCTCGAGCCTCTGCAACGTCGCCTACACCGCCACCCAATACGCGCTCCTGACGTCGCTGATGGCGTTCTCGCGCACCGCCATGTCGGCGGTCGCCGGCTGGCTCGCCGACAACGTCGATTGGGTAACGTTCTTCGTCATCACCACGCTCGCCGCGGCGCCGGGTCTGCTGCTTCTGCTGTGGATGATGCGGCGCTATCCGGCGGCGCCCGCGCCGGTGCCAGCGTCGCGCTAGCCGCGCGTATCGATGATCCGTTCGAGCGCCGCCTCCGCTGCCTCGGGCGGGATCAGGCGCATCTCGCGGCCGCCGAAGTCGCGGGCGCGGACCATGACCAGGCTGTCCGTCATCGGCTGGAATTTGCCGGGCTCCGTCGGGCCGTAGAGAATGACGATCGGCGCGCCGCCGACCGCGAACATATGGCCGGCGCCGGAGTCGTTCGAAACCGCCGCCGTCAGCCTTGAAGCCAGAGCGATGGTGAGGAGCGGCGAAAACCCGAAGGCCTTGCGGGTGCGTTCGTCCTGCAGCGGGAACAGGGCCTCGGGGACGGCACTCGCAATCTCGTCCCGCCAATCCGTCTCCTTCGGACCGAGGAAGAACACCGGCGTCCGTCCCGAAGTTGCTTGGCGGCGGGCGAGTGCGATGAAGTTGGCGAGCGGCCAGCATTTTGGCGGCCCGCCGGAGCCGGGCGCGATGCCGACGTAGCGGCGGCCGTCGGGAAGCAGCCTTTCCGCCGCCGCTCGCGCCTCGGCGCCGGGATCGAGATCGAGCGCCTTCGGGGTCGGGAAATTCTTCCCGCTCGCCAGCTCGAGAAGGTCGAGAAGCTGGCGTTGCATGGTTTTCGGGAACGCGTAGCCCTTGGGCGGCTTCCGGCTCGACAGCAAAAACCGCGCCGCCGGCGAAACGAAAATATCGTGGGGAATGCGCCACAGCGACAGGCTGATCCAGAAGATGCGCTGGGTATCGATGACCAGCTCGAACCGGCGGCCGGCGAGCGTGCCTCCGGGCCGGCCGTGCAGGAACTCGGTCGGCGTGAGCCCGATGCCGGCGTTTTCGATGATCTCGTCGATCAGGCCGGCGACGGGGTCCGCCATGACGTCGGCGTAGACACTGGTCTCGCGGCCTGCGACCCAGGTGATGCGGGCGCCGGGAAAAGCTTGGCGCAGTCCGCGCACGAACGGCAACTTCAACAGCGAATCGCCGATGCGGTCGAAGCCGACGTAAACGAGCACACTGGCGATGGGGCGGGATTGCTTCATGACGGACGGGTCCGTGGCACAGGATGCCTGGGGTCGACCCTAGAATCGCCGACATCGTGGCAGAAAGAAACGGCAGATATTGATAAGATAGCACCAAGCGGCCGGTTGCCGCCCTGTTGCAGGAGTTGCGGGAGGATCCGATGACCCCGCGCAGTGTCCGCGAACGCATGTCCATCGCCGAGGGCGACATCACCAAGCTCGCGGTCGACGCCATCGTCAATGCCGCCAACCAGTCGCTGCTCGGCGGCGGTGGCGTCGACGGCGCCATCCACCGCGCCGCCGGACCGCAGCTCCTTGAGGAATGCCGCAAGCTCGGCGGCTGCCCGACCGGCGAGGCCCGCATCACCAAGGGCTATCGGCTGCCCGCCCGCCACGTCATCCACACCGTTGGACCGGTGTGGCACGGCGGCGGCGCCGACGAGGAAGGATTGCTGGCGGGCTGCTACCGTAATTCGCTCGAACTCGCCCGCGCGCACGGCCTCCGAGCCATCGCCTTTCCGGCGATATCGACCGGCGTCTACCGATTCCCGCCGGCGCGCGCCGCCGAGATCGCCGTCGCCACGACGGCCGAGTTCCTGGCCGGCGCGGACCTGCCCGAGCGGGTGATCTTCTGCTGCTTCGGCGAGGCTTCGCGCGAGGCCCACGAGGCGGCCCTCGAAAAGCTCGGCTGAGGCCGGTCTCTGCTTCCGTGATTTGGGCGTCAGCGGCCGGCAAGGTGGGCGGCGAGCGCCGCCATGTTGATCATGGTGGCCACCGTCGAGCCCATCGGCACGATCTGCGCCGGCTTCGAAAGCCCCATCAAAATCGGCCCCAGCACCGTGGTGCCGCCGAGTTCGTGCACCAGCTTGGTCGACGTCTGCGCCGAATGCAGCCCCGGCATGATCAGCACGTTGGCGGGACCGGTCAGCCGGCAGAACGGATACAGCGCCATCAGCTCCTTGTTCAGCGCCACGTCGATCCCCATCTCGCCGTCGTATTCGAAATCCGCCTGCCGTTGATCGAGCAGTTTCACCGCCTCGCGCACCAGCTGCGAGCGCGCCAGAGGCGGATTGCCGAAATTGGAGAACGAGATCAGCGCCACCCTCGGCTCGTGGCCCATCCGGCGGGCCACGGCGGCCGTCTGCTGGGCGATGTCGGCGAGCTCGTCCGGCTGCGGCAATTCGTGCACCGCGGTGTCGGAGACGAACAGCGTCCGGTCACGGGCCAGCACCAGCGACAGGCCGAATACCCGCGACTCCGGGCCGGGATCCAGCACCCGAGTGATCTCGTCGAGCGCCACGTGATAGTTGCGCGTCAATCCGGTGACCATGGCGTCGGCGTCGCCATTGGCGACCATGCAGGAGGCGAAGATGTTGCGGTCCTGGTTGACCATGCGCTGGCAATCGCGCTTCAGGAACCCCTTCCGCTGCAGCCGCGAGTAAAGGAATTCCGTATAAGCCTCGTTTTGGGTGCTGAGCCGGGCATTGTGGATTTCGAGGCCGTCGATGGCGGGCAGCCCGAGGTCCTTGATCTTGGCCTTGATGCGGTTCTTGCGGCCGATCATCACCGGCGTGCCGTAGCCGGAATTCTGGAACATGTAGGCGGCGCGGATGCTCTTCTCCTCCTCGCCCTCGGCGAACACCACGCGGCGCGGGTTGGCGCGGACTTCCTCGAAGATCACCTGCAGGATGCCGGCGGTCGGGTTGAGCCGGGCCGAAAGCTCGGTCTCGTACGCCGCCATGTCGATGATCGGCTTCCGGGCGACGCCGGAATCCATCGCCGCCTGCGCCACCGCCTTCGGCATTGCGATGATCAGACGCGGGTCGAACGGCGCCGGGATCAGGTATTCGGGGCCGAACTGCAGATGCGCGCCGGTGTAGGCCGCGGCCACCTCGTCGGGCACGTCCTCGCGCGCCAGGTTGGCCAGCGCGTGGGCGGCGGCGGTCTTCATTTCGTCGTTGATGGTGCTGGCGCGCACGTCGAGCGCGCCCCGGAAGATGTAAGGAAAGCAGAGCACGTTGTTGATCTGGTTCGGGTAGTCCGACCGCCCGGTGGCCATGATGGCGTCGTCGCGCACCTCCCTTACCTCCTCCGGTGTGATTTCCGGGTCCGGGTTGGCCATGGCGAAGATGATCGGCCTTTTCGCCATCGACTTGACCATCTCCTTGGTCATCGCGCCCTTCTTGGAAAGACCCAGGAACACGTCGGCGCCGACCATGGCCTCGGCGAGGGTGCGGGCCTTGGTCTTGTTGGCGTGGGCCGCCTTCCATTGGTTCATGCCGGCGGTCCGGCCCTCGTAGATGACGCCCTTGGTATCGCACATGACGATGTTCTTGGCGGGCAAACCTAAGACCTTGAACAGCTCGACGCAGGCGATGGCGGCCGCGCCCGCCCCGTTGGCAACCAGCTTGATCTTCTTGATATCGCGCCCGGTGATCTGCAGCGCGTTGATGAGGCCGGCGGAGGTGACGATGGCGGTACCGTGCTGGTCGTCGTGGAACACCGGAATGTCCAGGAGCTCGCGCAGGCGCTGCTCGATGATGAAACACTCTGGTGCCTTGATGTCCTCGAGGTTGATGCCGCCGAATGCCTTGCCCAGGTACCGCACGCAGTTCACGAACTCGTCGACGTCCTGGGTGTCGACCTCGACGTTGATGCCGTCGATGTCGGCGAAGCGCTTGAACAGAACCGATTTACCTTCCATCACCGGCTTCGCCGCCAGCGCTCCGATGTTGCCGAGCCCGAGCACGGCGGTGCCGTTGGAGATCACGCCGACGACGTTGCCGCGCGCGGTGTAGTCGTACGCCAGCGACGGGTCGCGGTGGATTTCAAGGCACGGCGCGGCCACGCCCGGCGAGTACGCCAATGTCAGGTCGCGCTGCGTGGTCAGCGGCTTGGTGGCCCGAATCTCGAGCTTGCCGGGCCGACCGCTGGCGTGCATTTGCAGCGCTTCCTGGGCCAGTATGTTCTTGGATTTGTCTTTCATCTCGACGGTCCCTCCCCGGCGTTTCGGGCCTCCGGGCGCGGCAGTGGCGCGGCGGCCCGGGCGCGTGATTGTTTCCGTGGGCGGCGGGTCCATCGGTCCGAGACGGCGGCCGATGCCGAACGATCGATCCCTGCTGAGAGCCCTCTGCCCAGGGCAAATCATATTTTGCACCATGCAGCCGGGAGATTGAAAGCGCCATCAATAGCGCCCCTCCAGAGCCTGTGTTATGGTCGGAAACTCGCGCCAGCCTCCGACCGTTCCAGCATGACAGCGACGTCGCCCGTGTCCCGACCCCAAGCCGATCGAAAGCAAGACAGCGGCCCCGACGCGGGTCCGGACGCGGCCGAGGCGGGCGCTTCCGGCGGCGATGCCGCCGTCACGCCGATGATGGTGCAATACCTGGCGATCAAGGAGGCCCATCCCGATTGCCTTTTGTTCTATCGGATGGGCGATTTCTACGAGCTGTTCTTCGACGACGCGGCCAAGGCGGCCGGCGCGCTCGACATCGCGCTGACCAAGCGCGGAAAGCACCTGGGCGACGACATCCCGATGTGCGGCGTCCCGGTGCACAGCCATGAGGCTTATCTCAACCGGCTGATCAAGCAGGGCTTCAAGGTTGCCGTCTGCGAGCAGACCGAGGATCCGGCGGAGGCCAAAAAACGCGGCTCGAAGGCGGTGGTCCGGCGCGACGTGGTGCGCGTCGTCACGCCGGGAACATTGACCGAGGACTCCCTTCTCGATGCACGCCAGCACAACTTCCTGGCCGCGGCGGCGGAGGCCGGCGGCATGCTCGGCCTCGCCTGGATCGACATGTCGACCGGCGAATTCCACACTCAGGCGCTGGCCGCCGGCAACCTGGGGTCGGCGCTGTCGCGCATCGCCCCGGGCGAACTGCTGCTGCCCGAGACCTTGTTGCAGCGGCCGGCTCTGTTCGAGACTTTCGCCGACTGGAAACGGCAACTCAGCCCGCTGCCCGCCAGCCGTTTCGACAGCGTCAACGGCGAAAAACGGCTGCAGCGGCTGTTCGGCGTCGGCACGCTCGATGCCTTCGGCGCCTTCTCGCGCGCCGAGTTGGCAGCCGCCGGCGCCCTCGTCGACTACGTCGAGCTGACGCAGAAGGGTAGGCTGCCCCGGATTGCGACGCCGAGGCAGCTGGCCGAAAGCGCCGTGATGGAGATCGACGCCGCCACCCGCCGAAACCTCGAGCTCGCCGAGAGTCTCTCCGGTGGCGTCGAAGGCAGCCTGCTCGCCGTCATCGACGACACGCTCACCGGCGCCGGGGCCCGGCTGCTGGCGGCGCACTTGGCGGCGCCGCTGACCGATCCGAAGGCGATCGCCGCCCGCCTCGACATGGTCGAGTATTTCGTCGCGGGCGAAATGTTGCGCGATCGCATCCGCGACATCCTCAAGCGCACTCCCGATGTTGAGCGCGCGCTCACGCGGCTGACGCTCGGGCGCGGCGGCCCCCGCGATCTGGCGGCGATCCGGGACGGGCTGTCGCGAGCCGGCCAAGTGAAGGCGGCGCTGGAAGGCACAGGCGATGGGGCGCCTACCGGCATCGCCGCCGCCGCCCGCGGCCTCGGCCATCATGATCCGTTGATCGGGCGGCTGGAGCGGGCGCTCGCCGCCGAGCTTCCGTTGTATGCCCGCGACGGTGGCTTCATTGCCCACGACTATTCGCCCGCCCTCGACGAGCTCCGGGCGCTGCGCGACGAAAGCCGGCGCCTGATCGCCGGCCTGCAAAGCCGCTATGCCGCCGACGTCGGCGTAGCGTCGTTGAAGATCAAGCACAACAACGTGCTCGGCTACTTCATCGAGGTGCCAGCCAAAAAGGCGGACAAGGTCCCGCTCGGGGCGGACGGCCCGTTCATCCACCGTCAGACCATGGCCGGCGCGGTGCGCTACTCGACGGTCGAACTCGGCGATCTGGAAGGCCGCATCGCGCGCGCCGCCGACCAGGCGCTGGCGCTCGAGCTGAAACTGTTCGAGGACCTGGTCAGCGAAGTCGTCGGCTTGGCCGAGCCGATCGCCGCCGCCGCCCACGCGCTCGCCGCCCTCGACGTCGCCGCCGGATTGGCGACGGTCGCCGTCGAGCGGCGCTACTTGCGGCCCATGGTCGACTCCGGGACCACCTTCGACGTCAAGGACGGCCGCCATCCGGTGGTCGAGGCGGCGCTGGCGGAAAGGGGCGAGGCTGCCTTCGTCGCCAACGGTTGCAAGCTGTCGGACAACGGCGACGAGGACTCAGGCCGGCTGTGGCTGCTCACCGGCCCCAACATGGCCGGCAAGAGCACGTTTTTGCGCCAGAACGCGCTGATCGCCGTCCTCGCCCAGATGGGCTCGTTCGTGCCCGCCGCCGAAGCCCGCATCGGCACCGTGGATCGGCTGTTCTCGCGCGTCGGCGCCGCCGATGACTTGGCGCGCGGGCGCTCGACGTTCATGGTCGAGATGGTGGAGACGGCGGCGATTCTCAACCGCGCCGGTCCGCGGGCGCTGGTGATCCTCGACGAGATCGGCCGCGGCACCGCCACTTTCGACGGCCTCTCCATCGCCTGGGCGGTGGTCGAGCACCTGCACGAGGTCAACCGCTGCCGGGCGTTGTTCGCCACCCACTATCACGAGCTGACGGCGCTGGCCGCGAAGCTGCCCAGGCTTCGCTGCCACACCATGCGGGTCAAGGAATGGCGAGGCGACGTGGTGTTCCTGCACGAGGTCGCCGCCGGCGCCGCCGACCGCTCCTACGGCATCCATGTCGGCGAGCTCGCCGGGCTGCCGAAGGCGGTGACCGCCCGCGCGAGTGAGGTGCTGGCGACCCTCGAGGAGAGCGAGCAGTCGTCGGCGATCACCCGGCTGGCCGAGGACCTGCCGCTTTTCCGCGCCGTCGAGGGGGCCAAGGCCGCCCCCGCCAACCCGGCGTCGCCGGTACTTGCGGCGCTGGCGGCCGCCGACGCCGACCAGCTGACGCCGAAACAGGCGCTGGAATTGATCTACGAGCTGAAGGCACTGGCCGCCGACCGGGAATGACCGCCGGTGATCTTTTTGCGAGTCTTTGGAACAAGATAACCCGGCTAATCTTAGATTTAGATTCCTGGGAAACATATAACCTGTTATTTTTGCATTGAAAAAGTCATTTTTGCCGGCGCCGATCACTACCGAGGGGCATGGCGAGGTGATGCCTGGGCAGGTGCCCTGGATAGAATCATTCGACTGATCTTCGCCGAATGAAAGGGCTTTGGGACCGCCCTCCGGGAAGCCCCGCCCAGGCTTCGAAAAGGGCCTGTCAAATAAAGTTATTCACCTGAGTCTATATTAAATTATTATTTTAATTCAAAGGCTAATAGACCACCTGCTTGGTGCCGATGAACCGTTGCAGGATCTTGATACCGGCCGCGTGGCAGTCCGGGCCGCCGTGGCTGGCAGTGGCGTGGGCAAGCACCACCGGTTCGATCCCGGTCTCGAACAGGTCGACGGCACATTTCAGCACGCAATTGTCGGTGGCGATGCCGCAGATATGCACGCGCCCCACGCCCCAGCCGGCAAGCGTTTTCAGGAACTCAGGCCCGACGCAGGTATAGGTCGGCTTGTCGATCACCGGCGCGCTTGTGGCCGGCCGGAAGGCCAGCGGAAAGTCGTCGGATTCCCTGGCGAACCGCTGCCAGCCGATAAGGCGGCGGTAGAACGAGCCCTCGGGGTTGAAGAACCGCGTCGCCACCACCCGCTCGAAGCCACCCTGCAACGCCTCGACGGCGGCCGGGATGTGGGCCGTCCATTGATTGATGAATCCCCGCTGTACGTCGACGATCAGCAAGCATTTCTCGGCCATCCTTTCCTCCTTTAACCGATTCCCCGCCGCCGCTATAACGGGTGTCGGACCCCATCATGGCCACCATAGCCAAGCCCCGCGACATCATCGACCGCAAGGCGCTGCTCGCCAAGCTCGACGACCTTGTCGGGTGGTCCGGATACACGCCGAAGACGCAAACCCAGGTGCTCGAGATCTTCAAGGCCGCCCACACCGACGGCTGGCGGGAGATCCGCCGCCGCTTCGAGGAGGAGAGAGCCCCGAGCAGCGAGGTAGTGCGCGCCAACGCCTATCTGGTCGACCAGCTGATCCGCAGCATCTACGACTTTACGCTGAAAAGCATCTATCCGGCCGCCAACCCGACCACCGGCGAGTTGTTGAGCGTCACCGCCACCGGCGGCTACGGCCGCGGCGAGATGGCACCCTTTTCGGACATCGATCTGATGTTCCTGCTTCCCTATAAGCTGACGGCGCACTCCGAGCAGGTGGTCGAGTTCATCCTCTATACGCTGTGGGACTTAGGCTTGAAGGTCGGCCACGCCACGCGCTCCATCGACGAGGCGATCCGGCTCGCCCGCGACGACATGACCATTCGCACCAGCCTGCTCGAAGCGCGCTGGTTGTGGGGCGACCAGGCGATGTTCAAGGAGTTCAAGCGCCGCTACCAGGACGAGATCGCCGGCAGCGGCAGCCTCGCCTTCGTCGAAGCCAAGCTCGCCGAGCGCGACGCCCGCCATGACCGCATGGGCGATACCCGTTACGTGCTCGAGCCCAACATCAAGGAAGGCAAGGGGGGCCTGCGCGACCTGCAGACCCTCTACTGGATCGCCAAGTACCTGTATCGGGTCGACGACGTAAAAGAGCTGCAGAAACTCGGCGTACTGACCGCCCGCGACGTGCGCACGTTCGCCAAGGCCGAGGCGTTCCTGTGGACCGTGCGCTGTCATCTGCATTACCTCAACGGCCGCGCCGAAGAGCGGCTGACCTTCAACGTGCAGAGCGAGATTAGCGACCGAATGGGCTACGCCGACCGCGCCGGCGTCAAGGGCGTCGAGCGGTTCATGAAGCACTACTTCCTGGTCGCCAAGGACGTCGGCGACCTGACGCGCATCCTATGCGCCGTGCTCGAGGAACAGCACAAGAAAAGCCGGCAACGGTTCAAGTTCCTGACCTTTGGCTTCCGCAAACGGGAGATAGAGGACTTCATCGTCGATGGCGACCGTCTGACCGTCGAGGGCAAGGATGCCTTTAAGAAAACGCCGGTGAAGATGTTGCGGCTATTCCGGCTGGCGCAGCAGCACGATCTCGACGTGCATCCGAATGCGCTAAGGCTGGTTACGCAGAACCTGAAGCTAGTCGACAAGAATCTGCAGAACGACCCGGAGGCGAATCGCCTCTTCATGGAGATGCTGACCGGCGCAAATCCGGAAGTGACGCTGATGCGGCTCAACGAGGCCGGCGTGTTCGGCCGATTCGTGCCCGATTTCGGCCGCGTCGTCGCCCAAATGCAGTACGATATGTATCACGTCTACACCGTCGACGAGCACACCATCCGCGCCATCGGCATCCTGAAGGGAATCGAGGAAGGCCGGCTGCGCCAGGACCATCCGGTTTCGTGCGCGGTGATCGGCGAGGTGCAGTCGCTGCGCGTGCTGTACGTCTCCGTGCTGCTGCACGACATCGCCAAGGGACGCGGCGGCAACCACTCCGAGATCGGCGCCGACATCGCAATCGAGCTCGGCCCCCGGCTCGGGCTCAACGAGTGGGAGACCGAAACCGTCTCGTGGCTGGTGCGCTATCACCTGTTGATGAGCAACACCGCCTTCAAGCGCGACATCTACAATCTGAAGACCATCCGCGATTTCGTCGCCGTCGTGCAGTCGCCCGAGCGCCTGCGTCTGCTTTTGATCCTGACCGTCGCCGACATCCGTGCCGTCGGCCCCAACGTCTGGAACGCCTGGAAGGCGGGGCTGCTGCGCGAGCTCTACTACCGCGCCCAGGAGGAAATGACCGGCGGCCTGCCGCACGAGCGCCGCGGCGAACGGGTCGAGTACGCCAAAGCGCAACTCAGGGAAAAACTCGCCGGCTGGCCGGCGGACGAGATCGAGAAACACCTCGCCCGCGGCTATCCCGATTATTGGCTGGCATTCGACACCGATACCCTGGCACACCACGCCAATTTCATCCGCGACGCCGAGGCCCGCGGCCACGGCCTCCATATCGAAACCCGCGTCGAGCCGGAACGCGACGTCACCGAGATCACCATCTACGCCCAGGACCATCCCGGTCTGTTCGCCAAGATCGCCGGCGCCATGGCGTTGTCCGGGGCCTCGGTCGTCGACGCCAAGATCATGACGCTCGCCAACAGCATGGCGTTGGACACGTTCTGGGTCCAGGACGCGAGCGGCCACGCCTACGCCGCCGGCGACCGGCTTAAGCGGCTGACCCGGCGGGTCGAGGACGCGCTATCCGGCCGGCTCAATCCGGGCCGCGAATTGGAAGCGGCGCAGACCAAGGCGCTGCCCAGCCGAACCAAGGTGTTCAAGGTGCCGCCGAGGGTGTTGATCGACAACAAGGCCTCCGACCAGCACACGGTGATCGAGATCAACGGCCGCGACCGGCCGGGGTTGCTGCACGACCTGACGGCGGCGCTGACCGCGTCGGGCTTGCAGATCTCGAGCGCCCACATCGCCACCTTCGGCGAGCGTGTCGTCGACGTGTTCTACGTCAAGGACGTATTCGGCCTGAAGGTCGATCGCGAGGAGAAGCTGGACCAGCTCCGCCAACGCCTGCTGGAAGCAATCTCGCCCGGCGCGTCCGAATCGGAAGCTCCGAAGACCGCCGGCCGCAAAGGCGGCAGGACCAAGACCGCGGAAGGCATCGAGGCGGCGGAATAGCTGGCGCGCTGAGGGCGCCCGCGGCCGGCTCAGGGCGGCGCCCCCCTGCCGGGAGGAGCCGCCTTTCCGATGACACAAAAAACCTTTATTCAGGCGCCCATGGCGCTCCTCAGGTCCATCGCCACGGTCGGCGTCTTTACCCTCTTTAGCCGCGTCCTCGGCTTCCTGCGCGACATCCTGATCGCCGCCGTGCTCGGCGCCGGCGGCGTCGCCGACGTGTTCTTCGTCGCTTTCAAGCTGCCCAACCTGTTCCGGCGGCTGTTTGCCGAGGGCGCCTTCAGCATGGCGTTCGTGCCGATGTACGCCGGTGGCCTCGAGGCCAAGGGCAAGGAGCACGCGCGGCAGTTCGCCGACGCCGCCTTCAGCGTCCTGTTCTGGTCTCTTGCGGCATTCGTGGTCCTCATCGAGCTCGGCATGCCGCTGGTGATGATGGGTTTCGCGCCGGGCTTCATCGCGTCGCCGGAAAAATTCGACCTGGCAGTGATGCTGACCCGCATCACGTTCCCCTATATCCTTTTCATCTCGCTGGTGTCGCTGATGGCCGGCGTACTCAATTCGCTCGGCCGCTTCGCCGCCGCCGCGGCAACGCCGATCCTGCTCAATCTGTGCCTGATCGGGGCTCTCCTCCTCTTCGCCCGCGTCGCCGAGACGCCGGGCCACGCGCTGGCGTGGGGCGTGTTCGCGGCCGGCGTCCTGCAGGCAGCCTGGCTGTTCGTCGCCTGCGGCCGCGCCGGCGTCTGGCTCCGGCTGCCCAGGCCGCGGCTGACGGACGACGTGCGCGTGCTGCTGCGCCGCATGCTGCCGGTAGCCGTCGGGGCCGGCGTCTACCAGATCAGCCTGGTGATCGACACCGTGATCGCGTCGCTGCTGCCGACCGGTTCGATCTCGTATCTATTCTACGCCGATCGGGTCAACCAGCTGCCGCTCGGCGTCATCGGCGTCGCCGTTGGCACGGCACTGTTGCCGCTGCTGTCGCGACAGGTGCGCGCCGGCGACACCGAGGCGGCGCTGGCGAGTCAGAACCGGGCGCTCGAGTTGTCGTTCCTGCTGACGCTGCCGGCGGCGGCGGCCCTGGTGGTGATCGCCGAGCCGGTGATCCGGGTGCTGTTCGAGCGCGGCGCCTTCGGCCCCACCGAGACACGGGCGACCGCCCAGGCGCTGGCCGTGTTCGCCGCCGGGTTGCCGGCCTACGTGCTGGTGAAGGCGCTGGCGCCCGGTTTCTTTGCCCGCGAGGACACCGCGACCCCGGTCAAGATTTCGGTCGTCTGCCTGATCGTCAACTTGGTGCTGAACCTGATACTCATGGTGCCGCTGAAGCACGTCGGCATCGCCACCGCGACGGCGGTCGCGAGCTGGCTCAACGCCGGGCTTCTCGCCTACGTACTCGGCCGCCGCGGCCATCTGGTGGTCGATGCGCGCCTTGCCCGCCGCGTGCCGCGCGTGGTTGTCGCCGCCGCCGGCATGGCGCTGACGCTATTTGCGGCGTTGACGCCCTTGCAGGCGAGCCTAGCCGGGTCGCTCTCCGAACGGATTGCTGCGCTCGCCGTCCTCGTATTGGGCGGCATGGCGGTGTTCGGCGCGCTCGCCGCCGCTCTCGGCGCCGCCCGCCTGAGCGATCTGAAGAGCCTCACCCGGAGTGGCGGCGCGTCGTGATGTAGGTCGCTTTCCCGGGTCCGGACAAGCCCTTGACCGGTTTCGCCACAAGCGCCATAAAACGGGCCCGAGCGAACGCCGGTCCTGTCGGCCGCGATAGGGGATGAAGACCATGGCGCGAATCTTTTCCGGCGTTCAGCCGACCGGCGATCTGCACCTCGGCAACTATCTCGGCGCCATCCGCAACTGGGTACGGTTGCAGGACGATTACGAGTGCCTGTTCTGCATCGTCGATCTACACGCCATCACCGTGTGGCAGGACCCCAAGGAGCTGACGGCGAACACCCGCAGCGTTGCGGCCGCGTTGCTGGCCGCCGGCGTCGACGCCAAGCGTCATATCCTGTTCAACCAGAGCCAGGTCCCGGGCCACGCCGAGCTGGCGTGGATCTTCAATTGCGTGGCGCGGCTCGGCTGGCTCAACCGGATGACCCAGTTCAAGGAGAAGGCAGGCAAGAATCGCGAGAACGCCTCGGTCGGCCTTTATGCCTATCCCAATCTGATGGCCGCCGACATCCTGCTTTACAAGGCGACCCACGTGCCGGTCGGCGACGACCAGAAGCAGCACCTGGAGCTGGCGCGCGACATCGCGCAGAAGTTCAACAACGATTTCGGCGTCGATTTCTTCCCGATGATTGAGCCGTTGATCTTCGGCGCCGGGACGCGCGTCATGTCGCTCCGCGACGGAAAGGCCAAGATGAGCAAGTCGGAGCCGTCGGAGATGTCGCGCATCAACTTCACCGACGACGCCGACGCCATCGCCCGCAAGATCCAGAAGGCGAAGACCGATCCGCACCCGTTGCCGGAGTCGCCAGCGGAATTCAAGGACCGCCCCGAGGCCGCCAACCTGATGGGCATCTACGCGGCGCTCGCGGATGCGGACATCGGCGCCGTGTGCCAGCGCTTCGGCGGCAAGCAGTTCTCCGCCTTCAAGAAGGAACTCGCCGAGCTTGCCGTTGCCAAGCTGGCGCCGATCCGGGATGAGATGGTGCGGCTGATGGCCGATCCCGCCCACGTCGACGGCGTGCTGGCCGCGGGCACCAGGCGGGCGCGTACCATCGCCGAGCCGATTCTGGCGGAAGTCCACGACATCGTCGGCCTCCTGCGCGTGGGCGCCCCGCGCGAATGCTGATATAGCAAGCCAATACAGGGTGCTACGGGACGCCGGAAAATAAGGGATGCCCGGCCGATGCCGGTTTGGCCTATACTCTGCCGGCCGGCGGCCTTGATGGCGGGGCCCCGGGTCCCTATGTGGTTATCCACCGGCGGACGGCCGCGCCATTGGTGCGGCGGTCGCCGGCGGGGACCCGACCCCGGGGGCCCCCGGAAAGGCAGAGAAAGAGGTTGGACATGTTCATTCAGACCGAACGCACGCCCAATCCCGCGACCTTGAAATTCCTGCCCGGCTGCCCGGTCATGGAATCGAAGACCGCCAATTTCACCGACTCCCAGGCGGCGCAGCGCTCGCCGCTGGCGACCGCGCTGTTCGGCGTCGACGGCATTTCCGGGGTGTTCCTGGGCTCCGACTTCATCACCGTCACCAAGACCGACGACAAGGACTGGGACATCATGAAGCCCCAGATCCTGGGCGCCATCATGGAGCATTTCCAGTCCGGCAAGCCGGTGATCAGCGAACCCGCCGACACCGCGGCCGCCGGCGAGGGTAGCGCCGAAGGCTCGATCAGCGCCCAGATCAAGGAGTTGATCGACACCCGGGTGCGCCCGGCGGTGGCCCAGGACGGCGGCGACATCATCTTCAAGGGATTCGAGAACGGCGTCGTTTATTTGCACATGCAGGGCGCCTGCTCCGGCTGCCCGAGCTCGACGGCGACGCTCAAACACGGCATCGAGAACATGCTCCGGTACTACATTCCGGAAGTGACGGAAGTCCGCGCAATCGATTGATACGACAACGCCGGCGACGCTCCTGGGAGGGCTGGAACCGGCGGCAAGCGGGCTTATAGTGCAATGCAGCAAAATATATTGCATTGCACAAAGGGTAGCGATAAGATGGGGAGTGTGCTAGCTATCCTCCCCAACACAGCCGGCCATCCGCTCCGTAACGACTCGTGAGGGGGAGTTAACGACGGAAGAGATGAAACGTAGGCATGGTTTGTGCAATTGAGGGATTGAAGCGGCCGGCAACGGCCGTTCCAGTTTTATCCGGTGACATCCATCCGATTTGAACGCGGCGCGTTGCTCGCCGTCTGCGCTCTTGTTGCTGGCCTGATCGTGGCCGTCGTCATGAGCCCTCTCGAAAGGGTCACGGCGGCGCCGAAGGCGTCTTTGCGACTGGCCGTGTCGGCTCTGGTGCCGCCGCAAGTGACGGCAACGGCCAAGAGGGCGCACAGGAAGTCCGTGGCGGCGCCAGGCGCCGGCGTCGACACTATCACCGGCATGTTTTCCATGCTGCTTCCGGCGCAACGCTACTGGACGCGGCTGCCGCCCGAAACCACCGTCGAGGCGTTGTCGGAAACATTCCGTCAGCTCGGCTATGACCTGCAACGGGTGCGCGCCGGGGAAGCCACGGTGCCGCGCGTGTTTCTGGCCAGCCTGCCCGGCGACCTCAAGGACGTCCGCGAGGCCACGACGAGGAAGTCGCTTTTCTTCAAGACCGTGCTGCCGCTGGTGCTGCAGGCCAACGAGGAAATCCTGCGCGACCGTCGTCGGCTGTGGAAGATCCACTACCAACTCAGCCTGGGCGAGAAGATCGGGCCCGCCGACCGGTTATGGCTGACCGTGATCGCCGAGCGTTACGGCCTCGAGCGTGGCGATATCCAAGGGCTGCTGGAACGAGTCGACGTCATTCCGCCGTCGATGGCGCTTGCCCAGGCGGCGGAGGAAAGCGGCTGGGGCACGTCGCGGTTCGTGCAGGAAGGCAACGCCGTGTTCGGACAGTGGACCTATTCCGATACGGGCAGCTTGGTGCCGGCCCGGCGTGGCGACGATAGGAACCACAAGATCAAGGCGTTCTCGAGCCTTTACGAATCGGTGCGCGCCTATGCCACGAATCTCAACACCCATCGCGCCTACAAGCGGTTCCGCGAGGTCCGCTACAGCCTCAGGACAGAGGGCGCGCCGCTCGACGGATATCTGCTGGCCGAGAGCCTGACCAGCTATTCCGAGCGCGGCGAGAGATACGTCGTCACCATCAAGTCGCTGATCGAGATGAACAAGCTCCGCCATCTCGACGATGCCCGCCTCGGCGACGACGATTCCGCGCCCAATCCGTTCATTTGAGGGCCCAGCCGGAGAAGCACGGAAAGCCGCCGCAAGGCGGCTTTTTCATTCGGGGATGTAGAACTGGCGTCCGAACCAGCGCCAGCGGCCGTCCTCCGCCGGCATCGTGCAGTTGAGCCGCGTCCGGCCTTTCGGGAACGCCTTGGCGACCCGCACCTCGAAGCGGCGCTCGCCCAGTCGCTCCAGCCGCGCCCGGCCCTCGTGCGACATGAAACATGAAAGCCGCCCGAGGCCCTTGATGTTGCCTGCGACCGTGAACCCCATCGCCGGCGGATTAGCGGCGCCGACCAGCGGGTCGGCCGGCGTGACGTCGGTCACCGGCAGCGGCAGCGCGTTGACGGCAAGGCGGAACCGGCCCATGTCGCCGTAGTCCTCGTTCATGGCGAAGCGCGGCAGATCGAACATGTTGCGGTCGCCGCCGATCACGCCCGAGTGCTGGCCGAAACCGGCGATGAAACCGGATTGCTTGGCCACTTCCTGCACCTCGAGGCTGGATTCGCCATAAGGGTAGGCAATCAGGTCCGGCCGCTTGCCGAGCATTTCCTCGATGCGCCGGTTCGACCGTTCCAGCTCGGCGAGGTTGCGCTGGCGGCTCACGGCGGGCATGTGCGGGTGCGAATCGGTCTGGCTGCCGATGGTCACGCCGCCCGCCGCCAGTTCCTTGATCTGGTCCCAGCTCATGTAGTCGGACGAGCCGCGATCCAAGGGTCCGGTGACGATGAACAGCGTGAACGGCAGGCCAGCCTTCTTGAGACGCGGCCACGCCTCCCTGTAGAGGGAGAGGAACGCATCGTCGACGCTCACGCCCACCGTGCGGTCAGGAAGCGGCTTGCCCTTGCGCACCGCATCGACGATCTCAGGGAGCCCCATGACCCGGTATTTTCCCGATTGCAGCTCCTTGATGTGGGCCTCGAACTGCTCAAGCGAGATATTGGTCGAAGGATACCGCGATTCGCCGAACCGGTGATACATGACGACGACAGCACTCGGTTTGGACTCCGCCGCCGCCGGCATCGGCGCAAAGGCGCCCGCCACCACCACCGCCAGCAGCGTCGCCCACAGCGGACCGGCGATTCCCCGGCGCCGAATCTTGGTCGCGATCGTCTCGAAGAAGGTCATGGTGCCGCGTATCCTGACTCGTTTGCAGCGCGATTTTTCACGCTTCCCAGGGGCGGCACAAGTGTCATACTGAAACGTCCCGATCACCAGCCCGGGAGGCCTCGATGACGGGAGCCATAGACGACCGCGCTCTCGACCAGCTTTTCCGTGAAGCGCGCACCCACAGCGCCTGGCTCGAAAAGCCGCTCTCCGCCGACCGGCTGAAGGCGGTGTGGGACCTGGCCCGCATGGGCCCGACCAGCGCCAACTGTTCGCCGGCCAGGATCGTGTTCGTGATCTCGGCCGAGGCCAAGGCGCGACTCAGGCCCTGTCTCGACGCGGGCAACATGGCGAAGACCATGGCCGCGCCCGCCACCGCCATCATCGGATACGACCTAAAGTTCTACGACCGCCTGCCGCAACTTTTCCCGCACGCCGACGCGCGCGCCTGGTTCGCCGGCAACGATCCGCTGATCTGGGCGACGGCATCCCGCAACTCATCCCTGCAGGGCGCGTATTTCATACTGGCGGCGCGCGCCCTCGGCATCGATTGCGGGCCGATGTCCGGATTTGACGAGGCGAAGGTGAACGATGCCTTCTTCGCCGGCACCGACGTCAAGGCCAACTTTCTGTGCAACCTCGGCTACGGCAGCGGCGAGAGGATTCACCCCCGCAGCCCCAGGCTCGACTTCGACGACGCCTGTTCGATCGTTTAAACCGCAGGCACGCGAAGGCAGCTGGTAACCGGCTACACCATGCGTATTCTCGGCTTCGACACCGCCACCAACGCCTGTTCGGCGGCCGTCGTGCGCGACGGCCGGGTTGTCGCCCGCCGCCTCGAGCCGATGGCGCGCGGCCACGCCGAGCGGCTGATGCCGATGATCCTCGAGGTGATGAACGAGGCCGGCGAGGATTTCTCCGCCCTCGATGCGGTGGCGGTGACCAATGGCCCCGGCGCCTTCACCGGGCTCAGGATCGGGCTCGCTGCCGCCCGCGGCTTGGCGCTGGCGGGCGGGTTGCCGTGTCTGGCGGTGACGACGCTCGAAGCCGTCGCGGCGGGAGTCCCGGAAGCCGAGCGGCACGGGCGGCAGCTGCTGGTTGTCCTCGACGCCAAGCGCGCCGACGTCTACGCCCAGGCATTCGCCCCGGACCTCGCGCCGATGGGTAAACCGAGAGCGCTGCTGCCGGATGAGCTGCCATCGCTGCTGACGGCGGGCGGGAAAGGGCGGGACCGGCGCGCGGTTGTGGTCGCCGGCGACGCCGCCGGACGGGCGCTAGCGGCGCTCGACGCCGCCGGGATCACGGCGACCCGCAGCAGCGCCCCCGGTATTCCCGACGCCGCCGTCGTCGCCGGGCTCGCCGCCGCCCGCTGGACGCCCGGCGCGGCGGTCACCAAGCCGCGGCCGCTGTATTTGCGACCGCCGTCGACGACGCCGCCGAAGAAACGCCGCGGCGGCCGCTGACTGCCGACATCGGGCTCGATTATTTCTTGCGCAGCAGCAGACGGTGGACGCCGAACGGGCCTTGCGCCCCGTCCTCGGGCGCCATGCCGAGCACGCTGTGGCCGTGGTCGCGGATCGAGCGCGGCACGTTCTCCAGCGGTTCCTGGCCCTTGAGGCGGACCTCGGCGACCTCGCCCGGCCGCATGCGCTCGATCAATAGTTTTGTTTTGACGAAAGTAAGCGGGCAGACTTCCGCCGTAATATCGATGAAATAGTCGACATCGGCGGCCGATTTGGATTTTACGGCGGTGTTCATTGTTCTTACTTGCCCGGGCATTACAGGAACATTATATATGGTTCTTCTTCAAACAAACCGCATATTTCCCTCGGCGGATGGGGAGACAAGAAACGGCATAATAATCCGGATGATAACGGGAAATATAAACTTGAGGATGAATCGTTCATGACCGACAAACCCAATGTAAGCGAATTGCTGGGGCTGACGACCGAAATCGTCGCCGCGCACGCCGGCAACAACACCTTGGCGCCCGGCGATCTGCCGCAATTGATCCAAGAGGTCTACAAGACCCTGGTGGCCGTCGGCTCGGCACCGGCGGTGCCCGAGCGTCCGCGGCCGGCGGTTGCGGTCAAGAAGTCGGTGTTCCCCGATTACATCGTTTGCCTCGAAGACGGCAAGAAGCTGAAAATGCTCAAACGCCACCTCAAGACGGCGTATAATCTGACGCCCGAGGAATACCGCGAACGCTGGGGACTGCCGCCCGACTACCCGATGGTGGCGCCGAACTACGCCAAGCATCGCAGCAACCTGGCGAAAAAAATCGGTCTCGGCACGAAGCCGCGCAAACGGCGCCGGTAGGGCGGGCGGCCCCGTCCGCGAGCCGTCGCGGACGAGTGGACGAACGTCCGTCGGGCGGAGAAGCGATCGACGGCGAAGCGCCCAGGAAATTTTCCGGTCCCGGGAGGGACCATGCCGGAAAACAGAATCGAACGTCTCTGCATCGAGAAGGGCATGAAGATGACCGAGCAGCGTCGGATCATCGCCCGGGTGCTGTCGGCGGCCAACGACCATCCCGACGTCGAGGAAGTCTACCGGCGGGCGAGCAAGCTCGATCCCAAGATCTCGATCGCCACGGTGTATCGGACGGTGCGCCTGTTCGAAGAGGCCAATATCGTCGAGCGCCACGACTTCGGCAACGGCCGCTCCCGCTACGAGGAAGCCACCGACGAGCACCACGACCACCTGATCGACATCCAATCCGGAAAGGTCATCGAGTTCCAGAACGCGGAGATCGAGGACCTGCAGGAAAAGATCGCCAAGAAGCACGGGATGAAGCTGGTCGGCCACCGCCTCGAGCTCTACGGCGTGCCTCTCGACACCAAGAAATGACTCAGCCTTTTTGCGCCCCCTTCCGGTGCGCCTCGACCGGCCCCGCACCCTGGCGCCGGGCCTCGGCTTGACAGGGATGGACCGGGTGCTACCTTTGATTTGCGGCGATTTTCCGGCCCTTTACGCGTCCGCGATGCCGCCCCGCGCAAAGTTTTTGATCAAGGATCTGGACGTTCTCGGAGCACCCGGCCGCGTCATGAACCCGCGTTCACTGCGATAGCTGCAGCACCCTTGGCACAAAAACTTCACATCAAGACCTACGGCTGCCAAATGAACGTCTACGACTCGGCGCGCATGGCCGACGTGTTGGCGCCTCTCGGCTACGCGGTCGTCGACGACGCCGAGGCCGCCGACATGATCATCCTCAACACCTGCCACATCAGAGAAAAGGCGGCCGAGAAGGTGTATTCCGACCTCGGCCGCGTGCGGCAGCTGAAAGCCGCCAGGGAAAAAGACGGCGGCCGCATGATCGTCGCCGTCGCCGGCTGCGTCGCCCAGGCCGAGGGCGCCGAGATTCTGGCCCGCGCACCGTTCGTCGATATGGTGTTCGGGCCGCAAACCTATCACCGCCTGCCGGAGATGGTGGCGCGCGCCCATCGCACCGGCGAAAAGGTTCTCGACACCGACTTCCCGGTCGAGCCGAAATTCGACTTCCTGCCCGGCGAGGCGTCGCACCGCCGCGCCACCGGCGCCGGCGTGGCCTATCTGACGGTGCAGGAAGGCTGCGACAAGTTCTGCACCTTCTGCGTCGTCCCCTATACCCGCGGCGCCGAGTATTCGCGCCCCGTCGCCGGCGTCGTCGCCGAGGCCCGGCGTCTTGCCGCCGCCGGCGCGCGCGAGATCACGCTGTTGGGCCAGAACGTCAACAACTACCACGGCGAGGGCCTCGGCGGCGCCCAATGGGGCCTCGGCCGCCTGATCGCCGAGATCGCCGACATCGCCGGCGTCGAGCGCATCCGCTACACCACGTCCTACCCCGCCGACATGGACGACGAACTGATCGCAGCCCATCGCGACGTCGAGAAGCTGATGCCGTTCCTGCACCTGCCGGTGCAGTCCGGCGCCGACCGCATCCTGAAGGCGATGAACCGGCGCCACACAGCCAGCGACTATCGCCGCCTCGCCGCGAAGCTCCGCGCCGCCCGTCCCGACATCGCGTTGTCGTCGGATTTCATCGTCGGCTTCCCAGGCGAGACCGAGGCCGACTTCGCCGAAACCCTGGCGCTGGTCGAGGACATCGGCTTCGCCCAGGCCTATTCGTTCAAGTACAGCCCCCGGCCGGGCACGCCGGCGGCGGCGATCGGGGAACAGGTTGCGGACGCCGTCAAGGCCGAGCGCTTGGGCCGCCTGCAGGAGAGGCTGAACGCCCAGCAGCTCAAGTTCAACCGCGCCTCCGTCGGCCGCGTCCTGGAGGTGCTGCTGGAGCGCCCGGGCCGCGACGCCGGCCAACTGGTCGGCCGCAGCCCGTACATGCAGGCGGTCCACACCGAGGCGTCGGCGCTGGGCTCGATCGTGCGGCTGCGCATCACCGCCGCCCACGCCAATAGCCTCGCCGGCGTCGCCGTCGCCGACAGGCCCGCTGCTTTTGCGGGCGAAAGGGCGACCGCGTGACGGCGCCGATGAAACCGCGCGCCGTTGGGGGTGTAGGCGGCGGTGCTGCCAAATCGGCGCAGATGACGTTCGCCGACAATCGCCTGGCGCTGCAGCTTTTCGGCTCCCATCACCAGAACCTGGCGCGCATCGAACAGAAGCTCGACGTCGCCGTTCACGCACGCGGCAACGAGGTGACGATCACCGGCGCCCCAGACGCCGTCGACGGCACTCGCCGCGTGCTCGAGGGCCTTTACGCCCGGCTCGAGCAGGGCCACGCGGTCGGCCGCGAGGAGGTCGACGCGGTGCTACGCATGGCGACCGCGCCCGGCGGCAGCATCAGCGACGCCGAACTCACCATTCGCACCCGCAACCGCTACATCTCGCCGCGTTCGACCGTGCAGGCCGAATACATCCGCGCCATCGACCGTTTCGAACTGGTGTTCGGCGAGGGCCCGGCCGGTACCGGCAAGACCTATCTGGCGGTAGCGAAGGCGGTCGAGCGCCTGGTCAACGGCGACGTCGACCGCATCATCCTGTCGCGTCCGGCGGTCGAGGCCGGCGAACAACTCGGCTTTCTGCCGGGCGACATGCGCGAGAAGGTGGACCCGTATTTGCGGCCGCTCTACGACGCACTCTATGACATGCTGCCGGCGACGCAGGTGGTGAAGCGGCTGGAGAACGGCGAGATCGAGGTGGCGCCGCTGGCCTTCATGCGCGGCCGCACGCTGGCGAACGCATTCGTCATCCTGGATGAAGCCCAGAACACCACCGCCGTGCAGATGAAGATGTTCTTGACGCGCCTGGGCGAGAACTCCTCGATGGTGATCACCGGCGATCTGAGCCAGGTCGACCTGCCGACTGGGGTGCGCTCCGGCATGCGCGAGGCCATGGAGACGCTTGCCGACGTCAAGGGCGTCACCTTCGTCAAGTTCAGCCACGTCGACGTGGTTCGCCATCCGCTGGTCGGCGAGATCGTCCGTGCCTACGACGCGGCCGAGCATCGCCGCAAGCAGGGCGCACGCTATGAAAAGCCCGGCGGCGGCAAGGCCGACCCGGATCCCGGCGCCGATGCCTAGGAAGGCCGCCCAGCCGCCGCCCAAGAAGTCCCTGGAAATCGACGTATCGGTCCGCTGTCCGCGATGGACCGAGACGCTGCCCCGGGCCGCCACCCTCAGCCGCCGCGCGGCGCATGCCGCCTACGGCGCCGAGCGCAAGCGCTTGGGCCGTGCCGAGGCCGCCGTGGTGCTCGCCGACGACGCCTTCATCCGTCGCCTCAACCGCGACTACCGGCGCCAGAATAAGGCCACCAACGTGCTCGCCTTTCCCGCCGTCGACGTCGCCGCCGTCCCGGCGGCGATGCCGGCCGCGCTGGGCGACGTCGTTGTCGCTTTCGAGACCGCGGCCCGCGAAGCGGCGGCCGAGGGAAAGACGCTCGCCGATCATTTAAGCCATCTGGTCGTCCATGGTATGCTGCATCTGCTTGGGCACGATCACCAGACGGCGGCCGCGGCGAAGGCCATGGAACGGCGGGAAATCGACATTCTCGCCGGCCTCGGCATCGCCGACCCGTACGGTGACTGCGAATGACGATGGCAATGGTTGACGGTCCTCCGGGATATGCCCGAAGATGATCGGGAACGATGAACGACCAACCGCCGAGTAGCACGCCCCGGGACTCCGGGGCCAGGAACGAACCGTCTCTCACCGATACCGTGTTGGGCTGGATTCGCCAGATTGCGCGCGTCCGCGAGGGCGACGACTCGGCCCGCGACACCCTCGAGGAACTGATCGAGGAACGCGAGGATGCCGAAGTCCCGATCGACGAAGACGAGCGGATGCTGCTCGCCAACATCCTCGAGCTGCGCGGCCGCACCATCAGCGACGTCATGGTGCCGCGCGCCGACATCGTCGCCGTCAGCCGCGACGCCTCGCTCGCCGAAGTGATCGAGCTCCTGACCAAGAAGGGCCATTCGCGGCTGCCCATCTACGGGGAAACTCTCGATAACGTGACGGGCATGGTGCACATCAAGGACGTGCTGGCGTGGCGCGGCCAGGATACAAACTTCTCGCTGGCCAAGATCCAGCGCAAGATCCTGTTCGTGTCGCCGTCGATGCAGGTGCTCGAGCTGCTCCTGGAAATGCGGGCGGAACGCTGTCACATGGCGCTCGTCGTCGACGAATTTGGCGGCGTCGACGGGCTCGTCACTATTGAGGACCTGGTGGAGGAGATCGTCGGCGAAATCGAGGACGAACACGATCGCGACGAGGAACCTCGCCTGACGCGCAATCCCGACGGCACCTTCACCGCCGACGCCCGCGTCACTCTCGAGGTCCTCGAGGCCGAAGTGGGACCGATCGTCACCGCCGAGGAGCGCGAAGCTATCTATACCCTGGGCGGCCTCGTCTTCGCGCTGGCGGGGCGCGTGCCGATACGCGGCGAACTGGTCCGCCATCCTTCCGGCTACGAGTTCGAGATTCTCGACGCCGACCCCCGCCACGTCAAACGGCTGCGATTGCTGAAACCGGCGCGGTCGCGCCGGCGCGATCCCAAGGACTGATGCCGCCCCGCGAACGAGCCGGCGTCGGAGGAGAAGCCGCGACGACGTCCCATTCCTCGACACCGCGCCTTGAGCGGCTGAAGCGCGACCTCGTCGGCCTCGTCGGGTGGCGGCGCTGGGCGGCGGCGTTCGCTTTCGGCGCGCTGGCGGCGCTGGCGCTGCCGCCGACGTTCTTATTGCCGTTGCTGGTTCCGGCGTTCGTCGGCCTGATGTGGTTGGTCGAGGAAAGCCCCGGGGCCGGACGCGCCTTCGCCGACGGCTGGTGGTTCGGGTTCGGCCATTCGCTGGCAGGGCTCTACTGGATCTTCAACGCCTTCCTCGTCGATGCGCCGCAATATGGTTGGATGGCGCCGATCGCGGTGGCGGGCATCGCCGCGGGCACGGCGCTCTATCCGGCGGCGGCGGCGGCGCTATCGCGGCTGGCGTTCGGATATCGGGACCCCGGCGCGCACGGCCGGGTGCTGGTGCTGGCGGCGCTGTGGACCGCCGCCGAATGGATACGCGGCTGGCTGCTGACGGGCTTTTCCTGGAACTTGATCGGCAGCGTGTGGGTGATCTCGGACGCCATGATCCAGCTCGCCGCCGTCACCGGCGTCTATGGGCTGGGTCTTGTCACCGTCGCCGCGGCGGCGATGCCGGCAACCCTGACGGGCGCAGCCGCCGGCGGCCGGCGGTGGCTGCCGGCGGTCGCGGCCGCGACCGCGCTGGTCCTGGTGTGGGCCGGCGGCGCGCTGCGGCTGGCCTCGGCCGGCGACCAGACGGTGGCCGGCGTCCGCCTTCGGCTGGTGCAGCCTAATATCCCGCAACAATTGAAATGGCAGCGCGAGCTGCGCCGCAGCCATGTCGTCAACCAGCTGCGGATGAGCACCCAGCCGCCGGCCCCCAACGCCGGACCGGCCGCGGCACCGACTCATGTCATCTGGGCGGAAACGGCGGTGCCGTTCGTCCTCGCCGACAGCCCGTCGCTGATTGCCGCGCTGGCCGGCGCCGCGCCGCCGGGCGGCCTGATCATCGTCGGCGCGCCGCGGACGACACCGGCCGGCGTGGAGCCGCAGCGGGTCTGGAACAGCCTGTTCGCGCTCGACTCCGGCGGCCGGATCACCGCCACCTACGACAAGTTCCATCTGGTGCCGTTCGGCGAGTACGTGCCGTTCCGCGGCGTCCTCGATATCCCCAAGCTGACGGCCGGGCGCCAGGATTTCTCGCCCGGTCCGGGCTTGCGCACCCTCGCGCTCGCCGGCCTGCCGCCGGTGTCGCCGCTGATCTGCTACGAGGTGATCTTCCCCGGCCGGGTCGCCGATGCCGCCAACCGGCCGGGCTGGCTCCTGAACCTGACCAATGACGCGTGGTTCGGGCGTTCGTCGGGCCCATACCAGCATTTCGCCGCGGCGCGGCTGCGCGCCGTCGAGGAGGGGTTGCCCTTGGTGCGCGTCGCCAACACCGGCATCTCCGGCGTCATCGACGCCCACGGCCGGGTACGCCATGCGCTCGGCCTCGGTCGCGCTGGCGTCATCGACAGCACCCTGCCGGCAGCGATCGCGGCGCCGCCGTACGCTCGCTACGGCGACGGCATCACCGCCATCATATTATTTGTGGCGTTGGCCGCCGGATTCCTGGTAACACCTCGGAGGGGGTAGGAGACCGGGCAGACCGGAACCGTCAGGCGCGAAACCGAGTTCCGGTTGCTATTATGGCTTGCATACGATTGTATGATTGGCCATAGTGAAAGTACATTCCACACGTTGCAACAGAATCGGTCATATTAGCAACATCCGCCAAATCGCCTGTCGTTTGGCCCAACCGTGACTTTCGGAAACAATGAAAAAGCCAACCTTCACCCAAAATCCCTCGCCCCGGGTCTACCGCCAGCGTAAGAAGCGGCTGCCGCCCGGCGTTCCCAACCCCGTCGACATCCACGTCGGCAGCCGCGTCAGGCTGCGCCGCACCCTCCTCGGCTTGAGCCAGGAGAAATTGGGCGACGCGGTCGGCCTGACCTTCCAGCAGATCCAGAAGTACGAGCGCGGCGCCAACCGGATCGGCGCCTCGCGCCTGTTTCAGCTCAGCCGCATCCTCGACGTGCCGATCTCGTTCTTCTTCGACGATCTACCGGCCGTCTTGAAGACCACCGAAGGCCAGGTGGCTTGGGGGCTCCGCGAGCGCGACCAGAAGACCATCGAGCCCGATCCTCTGGCCCGTCGGGAGACGCTGGAACTGGTCCGCGCCTATTACAAGATCGCCGATCCGCGAGTCCGCAAGCGCCTGTTCGAGCTGACCAAATCGCTGGCCAACGCTGCCGTCAGCGACGACTAGACTTCGGCGCGGTTCCTCGCAATCCGGCCCGACGACGGCACGTTCCCTGCTCGCGGGACGGGCCGCCAAAATACCTTGACGCTGGGCGGAAAGCTTGCGACAAGAGCCGCCCCTGCGCCGCGAGGCGGCGGGGGCGTGGAGGGATTTGGACTGCTTGCCGCCACGGAAAATAAAGCGCTAAGTGGGCTCTAAGAAATACCCAGATCGTTACAGCCCTCGGTCCAACGGGACTTCATTGTGATCGGAGGGATGGTCCGTGCGTAAGGGCAAGTATCTTTTCACCAGCGAATCGGTTTCCGAAGGCCATCCCGACAAGATCTGCGACCGAATCTCCGACGCCGTGGTCGACAAATTTCTCGGCGCCGACCCCCATTCGCGCGTCGCCGTCGAAACCCTTTGCACCACCAACCGCATCGTGCTCGCCGGCGAAGTGAGGGGACCGAACTCGATCACCCACGCGGTGATAGAAGAGGTCGCGCGCGCCTGCGTGCGTGAGATTGGCTACGAGCAGAAGGGGTTTCACTGGCAAAAGGCCGAGGTGCAAATCTACGTGCACAGCCAGTCGCCGGACATCGCCAAGGGCGTCGACGCCGCTGGCAACAAGGACGAGGGTGCCGGCGACCAGGGCCTGATGTTCGGCTACGCCTGCCGCGAGACCGAGATGCTGATGCCGGCCCCGATCCATTTCTCCCATGCCATCCTGAAGTCGCTCGCCGAGGCCCGCCATTCGGGCGCCGAGCCCGGCCTGGGCCCGGATTCGAAAAGCCAGGTGACGCTCGAATACATGGACGGCACGCCGGTGCGGGCGGCGTCCGTGGTGGTCTCGACCCAACATGCCGAATCCCTCACCCAGGACGAGGTGCGCGAGATCGTGCGGCCGCATGTACTCGCCGTGCTGCCGGAAGGCTGGATGTGCCCGGAGGATGAATTCTACGTCAACCCGACCGGCCGCTTCGTCATCGGCGGGCCCGACGGCGACACCGGGCTTACCGGCCGCAAGATCATCGTCGATACCTACGGCGGCGCCGCGCCGCACGGCGGCGGCGCGTTCTCCGGCAAGGACCCGACCAAGGTCGACCGTTCGGCGGCCTATGCGGCGCGCTATCTGGCCAAGAACGTGGTCGCCGCCGGCCTCGCCGATCGCTGTACCATCCAGGTCGCCTACGCCATCGGCGTCGCCAAGCCGCTCAGCGTCTACATCGACACCCACGATGCGGGCAAGGTCGACGAGGAGAGGCTGTCGAAAGTCCTGCAGGAACTGGTCGACCTGTCGCCGCGCGGCATCCGCGAGCATCTCGATCTCAACCGGCCGATCTACGCCCGCACCGCCGCTTACGGTCACTTCGGCCGGCCGCCCGAGGCAGACGGCGGGTTCTCGTGGGAACGCACCGACCTCGTCGACGACCTCCGCTCGGCGTTCGGGGCCCATTGAGCGGCGCCGGCGACCCGCAAAACCGTCTTCACTGGTATGGCCGCCGCCGTGGCCACAAGCTCCGGCCCGGCCGCCAGGCGCTGGTCGAAAACCTGTTGCCGCGGTTGCGGCTGGCGCCGCCCGCGGACAGCGGCATCGTCGACCTCGGGGGTGCGTTTGCCGTCCCGGTCCGCGACGTGTGGCTGGAAGTCGGCTTCGGCGCCGGCGAGCACTTGGCCGCCCAGGCCGAGGCGCATCCGGACGTCGGTATCGTCGGCTGCGAGCCGTTCGTCAACGGTATCGCTTCGCTGCTCAGCCATGTCGAAAGCCGCGGCCTTGCCAACGTCCGCATCTACGACGACGACGCGCGTCGGCTGTTCCCGTGGCTGCCCGATGCCGCCATCGGCCGGGTGTTCGCGCTGTTCTCGGACCCATGGCCGAAGAAGCGCCACCACCGCCGCCGCTTCATCGCCGACGACACCCTGGATCAGCTGGCGCGCATAATGAAGGACGGCGCCGAGCTCCGGGTCGCCAGCGACCACGGCGGTTATGTCGCCTGGGCGCTGGAGCGCATCACCCGCCACCCGGCGTTCGCTTGGCTGGCGCGGTCGCGCCGCGACTGGACGGAACCGCCGCAAGATTGGGTCGAGACGCGCTACGAAAGAAAGGCCCGGAAACAGGGCGCGACGCCGGTTTACCTGTGTTTCCGGCGCCGTTCCAGAACTTAGGGTCGGGGCCGGAAAAATGGTCAAAAGCCATTGAAATTGCAGGGGCACGGGTATATATAACGGATGCGTTCAATTAAGAACGTACTCGTTAAGTCCAAATACCGAGGTGGAGTTGATGGGTGGGCCGGTGGCCCGCCCTTTCGTTTTAAACGGGTCTTGCGAAGCCGTCGCCCTGGCCCCGTGGACGCCCGGGCGCCCGGAGGCGGGCCCGAGAAGGTGGATAGCGCCCATGGACGTTATCAGCCGCGTTCGGCGACTCATCGAGCCGGCCATCGGCGACCTCGGATTCGAGATCGTCCGGTTGCAATTGGCGGGAAAGAACAGGCCCTGCATGCAGGTGATGATGGAACACAAGAACGGCCGGGCGATCACCGCCGACGACTGCGCCCAGGTCAGCCGGGCGATCTCGGCGATCCTCGATGTCGAGGATCCGATCAAGAGCGCCTATACCCTCGAGGTCAGCTCGCCCGGCATCGACCGGCCGCTGGTCCGCATCGGCGATTTCCAGCGCTTCCGGGGGTTCCAGGCGAGGATCGAAACCAACCGGCCGATCGACGGCCGGCGGCGCTTCAAGGGGCGGCTCTTGGGCGTCGAAGGAGACCGTGTGCGCATCGAGGTGGAAGGCGGCGAGGTGACGTTGCCGCATCCCGACATCCAGCGCGCGAAACTGGTGCTGACGGACGACCTGATCGCGGCATCCGAGGAGAACAAAGGATTATGAGCGAAACCATCGAAGCAAGCGCCACCCATTTGCGTCCCGAGCTGCTGGAAGTGGCGGACACCGTCGCCCGCGACAAGGGCATCGAGCGCGAGGAAGTTCTGGAGGCTATGGAGCAGGCGATCCAGAAGGCGGGACGGTCCAAGTACGGCCACGAGCACGACATTCGCGCCGCCATCGACCGCAAGACGGGCCAGATCACGCTCGCCCGCTACATCGAGGTCAAGGAGATGAAGGAGCAGGTCGAGAACGAAATCACCCAGATCGACCTCGAAAACGCGCGCAAGAAGAAGCCGGACGCCAATCCCGGGGACTTCCTGGTCGACATACTGCCGCCCATCGATTTCGGCCGCATCGCAGCGCAGACAGCCAAGCAGGTGATCGTGCAGCGGGTCCGCGAGGCCGAGCGCATCCGCCAATACAACGAATACAAGGACCGCATCAGCGAAATCGTCAACGGCTTGGTGAAGCGAATCGAGTACGGCAACGTCATCGTCGATCTGGGGCGCGCCGAGGCGATCCTCCGGCGCGACGAATCGATCCCGCGCGAGCACTTCAACAATGGCGACCGCGTCCGCTCCTACATCGTCGACGTGCGCCAGGAGCCGCGCGGCCCGCAGATTTTCCTCAGCCGCACCCATCCGCAGTTCATGGCCAAGTTGTTCGCCCAGGAGGTGCCGGAAATCTACGACGGTATCATCGAGATCAAGGCGGTGGCCCGGGATCCGGGCTCGCGCGCCAAAATCGCGGTGCTCAGCCATGACTCTTCCATCGACCCGGTCGGCCCTTGCATCGGCATGCGCGGTTCGCGCGTCCAGGCGGTGGTCGGCGAGTTGCAGGGCGAGAAGATCGACATCATCCAGTGGTCCCCCGACCCGGCCGCGTTCATCGTCAACGCGCTCGCCCCGGCAGAGGTGGCGAAGGTGGTACTCGACGAGGAAGCCCATCGCATCGAGGTGGTGGTCCCCGACGAGCAGCTCAGCCTCGCCATCGGACGGCGCGGCCAGAACGTGCGCCTCGCCTCGCAGCTTTCCGGCTGGGACATCGACATCCTGACCGAGGCCGAGGAGTCCGAGCGCCGCACCGAGGAGTTCAAAACCCGCTCGCAGATGTTCGTGGATGCCCTCGACGTCGACGACGTGATCGCGCACCTGCTGGTCACCGAGGGCTTCTCGTCGGTGGAGGAGGTCGCTTTCGTGCCGGTCGAAGACCTGGTTTCGATCGAGGGATTCGACGAAGAGGTCGCCGAGGAATTGCGCGAGCGCGCCCGCGCCTATCTCGCCCAGCGCGACGAGGAGCTGACGCGCAAGCGCAAGGAGCTCGGCGTCACCGACGAATTGGCCGAGATGGAGGGCCTGAGCCCGACGATCCTGGTGGCGCTCGGCGAGAAGAGCGTCAAGACCAAGGACGATCTGGCGGACTTGGCCGCCGATGAGTTGTTGGAGATCGTACCGCCGAAGTCGCTGACCGTCGAGAAAGCCAGCGAAATCATCATGGCGGCGCGCGCCCACTGGTTCCCCGACGAACCGGCCAAAGCCGAAGAGGCCGAGGCCGGCGAAGCGGCGGCCGCCGACGTGGCACCAGCGGCGGCGCCCGCCGAACAGCCGAAACCGTAAGGCCGGCCGGGCGACGGCCGCTGGGATTAGGGTTGAGTAGGGTGTGCGATATGGTAAATACAGCCTGCGCCGCGGGATTTTGCCGGATTTTCCGCGCCGAAACGGCGGATGGAACGTGTAGCTGAATGGCCGAAACCAAGGAACAGAGCAAGGGCAGGAAGCTGGGCCTTTCCAGGCCCGGCAAGCTCGAGTTGAAGAAGACGATCGAGACCGGCCAGGTGCGCCAGAGCTTCTCGCACGGCCGATCGAAGATGGTCACCGTCGAGGTGCGCAAGAAGCGGACCTATGCCCCCGACGCCGGCGGCCGCATGACCGAAGTCACCAGCGAATCAATGCAGGCCGCCGAGGAGCAGGCGCTGAAGGCGTTCGTACCGGCCGCCCGCGAGGCGGCGCAGCCGGCGCCCCCGTCGTCGCTGGGCCCGAGCCTGACCGAAGAGGAAAAAGCCGCCCGCGCCCGCGCCCTCGAGGACGCCAAGAAGGCGTTCGAGGCCGGCGTCGTCTATCCTGCCGCGCCCGTCGCCGCGCCGCCCGCGGCGATGCCGCAAGCACCATCGCCAGCTGCGGACGAGGCGCTGCGCGCCGAGAAGGAAGAAGCCCGCCGCCACGCCGAAGAAGAGGAACGCCGCCGCGAGCAGCAGGCGAAAGCTGCCGCCGCCACCGCCGTCGCCAAGCTGCAAGCGCTGGAAGTCGAGGAGGAAGAGGAACCGAAGGGCCGCCCGCGCCGCGGCGCCGGACGCGAAGGCCGCCGCTTGGCGCCGCCACGCCGCACCGAGCGCCGCCGCCGCTCCGGCAAGCTGACCATCGCCGAGGCTCTGGGCGAGGACGAGGAGCGTACCCGCAGCCTCGCCTCGATCAAGCGTGCCCGCGAGAAGGAGCGCCAAAAGGCGCAGCAGCTCCTCTCCGAGGGCCAGAAAGTCATCCGCGAAGTGGTGGTTCCGGAAACGATCACCGTCCAGGAGCTGGCCAACCGCATGGCCGAGCGCAGCGCCGACGTCATCAAGGCGCTGATGAACATGGACGTGATGGCGACCATCAACCAGACCATCGACGCCGACACCGCCGAGCTGGTGGTCTCCACCTTCGGCCATAAGCTGAAGCGCGTTTCCGAGGCCGACGTCGAAATTGGCATGAAAGGCGAAGAGGACGCCAACATCAACCTGATTTCCCGCGCCCCCGTTGTTACGGTGATGGGGCACGTCGATCACGGCAAGACGTCGCTCCTGGACGCGCTGCGCGAGACCGACGTCGCCCTCCACGAAGCCGGCGGCATCACCCAGCACATCGGCGCCTATCAGGTGACCACCAAGTCCGGCGCCAAGATCACCTTCATCGACACGCCGGGCCACGAGGCATTCACCGAAATGCGCGCCCGCGGCGCCCGGGTCACGGATATCGTGGTGCTGTGCGTTGCCGCCGACGACGGGATCATGCCGCAGACCGTGGAAGCCATTCACCACGCCAAGGCGGCGAAGGTGCCGATCATCGTCGCCATCAACAAGATCGACAAGCCCGACGCCGACCCGAAACGGGTGCGCACCGACCTCCTGCAGCACGACCTGGTGGTCGAGGAAATGGGTGGCGAAGTGCTCGCCGTCGAGGTTTCGGCCAAGGAAAAGACCAACCTCGACAAGCTCGAGGAAGCGATCGTACTGCAAGCCGAACTCTTGGACCTGAAGGCCAACCCGGATCGCGCCGCCGAGGGCGTCATCATCGAAGCCAAGATGGAACAAGGCCGCGGCTCGGTGGCCACCGTGCTGGTGCAGCGTGGCACGCTGAAGGTCGGCGACATCTTCGTCGCCGGCAGCGAATGGGGCCGCGTCCGCGCGCTCAACGACGCCAAGGGCGACAGCGTCATCGAGGCCGGGCCGTCGACCCCGATCGAGGTCGTCGGCCTCAATGCCACGCCGGCCGCCGGCGACGAGGTCGCCGTCGTCGACAGCGAGGCGCGCGCCCGCGAAGTTACCGCATTCCGCCAGCGCCGCACCCGCGACGCCAAGGCCGCCGCCATTGGCCGCGGCACGCTCGAGCAGATGTTCGACAAGATCAAGGAGGGCAGCGCGATCCAGGCGCTGCCGGTGGTCATCAAGGCGGACGTCCACGGTTCCGTCGAGGCGATAGCGAATGCGCTCGAGCACCTGTCGACCGACGAAGTCAAGGTGCAGGTGCTGCACTCGGCCGTCGGTGGCATCAACGAATCCGACGTGACGCTGGCCAAGGCTTCGCAGGCGCTGATCATCGGCTTTAACGTCCGCGCTAACCCGCAGGCGCGCGAAATGGCGCGCCAGGCCCACGTCGAGATCCGTTACTATTCGATCATCTACGATCTGACCGACGACCTGAAGAAGGCACTGTCGGGGCTGTTGGCGCCGTCAATCAACGAGAAGCTTCTGGGCTACGCCGAGATCCGCGAGGTGTTCAATATCACCAAGGTCGGCAAGATCGCCGGTTGCTTGGTCACCGAGGGCATGGTGCGGCGCGGCGCCAAGGTCCGCCTGGTGCGCGACGACGTGGTCATCCACGAAGGCGACCTTTCGCAGCTGAAGCGCTTCAAGGACGACGTCCGCGAAGTCAAGGAAAACACCGAGTGCGGCATGGCGTTCGCCAACTATCAGGACATCCAGGTTGGCGACAAGATCGAGTGCTTCGAGATCGAGAAAGTCGCCCGCGCGCTCTGATACCCCGGCCGCCCGGTCGCGGCCGTGCCGCCGCCCCGCGTCGGCCGATCGAGGTTCTTCACATGAATAAAGGGGATGCCAAGGCCCCGAGCCAGCGCCAGCTTCGCGTAGGCGAGGAACTGCGCCACGCCATCGCGTGGATCCTGGAGCGCGGCGAGATCCGCGATCCCGGCCTTGGCGCGCAGCCGGTGACGGTGACCGAGGTCCGCGTCAGTCCCGACCTGCGCTACGCCACCGCGTATGTGATGCCGCTCGGCGGCGGCGACACCGAGCAGGTGGTGGCGGCGCTCAACCGGGCGGCGTCGTTCGTCCGCCGCCGGATCGGGCGCGCCGTCAAACTGCGCTATCTGCCCGGCATCAATTTTGTCGCCGACGCCACCTTCGACCAGGCCCAGCACATCGACGAGCTGCTGAGGGACCCGGCGGTGGCCCGCGACCTCGACGCCGACGACAACAACGGAGGCGACGCCAAGGATGACGGCAATGGCGCGTAAACGCCGGGGCACGCCGATCCACGGCTGGATCGTCATCGATAAGCCGCCGGGATTGACCTCCAGCGCCGTCGTCGGCCGCGTCAAGCGGCTGACCGGCGCCGCCAAGGTCGGCCATGCGGGCACTCTCGATCCGCTGGCCACCGGCGTGTTGCCGATGGCGCTCGGCGAAGCGACCAAGACCGTCGCCTACCTGATGGACGGCCGCAAGGCCTACTGCTTCACCGTGCGCTGGGGCGAGGCCCGCGATACAGACGACGCCGAAGGCGCGGTCACCGCCGTCAGCGATACGCGGCCGACGACAGCCGAAATCGAGGCCGTTCTCGGCCGCTTCCGGGGCTCGATCGAGCAGGTGCCGCCGGCGTTCTCGGCGATCAAGGTCGGCGGCCGGCGCGCCTACGCATTGGCCCGCGGCGACGCCGCCCCGGCGCTGTCGGCGCGCACCGTCCAAATCCACGATCTGACCCTAAAGGCGATGCCGGACCGCGACCACGCCGAGTTCGAAGCGGTGTCGGGAAAAGGCGCGTACATGCGCAGCCTGGCCCGCGACCTGGCGGTGGCGCTCGGCACCGTCGGACACGTGTCGGCGTTGCGCCGCACCGCCGTCGGGCCGTTTCACGAAAGCCAGGCGATTTCGCTGGATAAACTCGAATCGCTGGGGCATAGTGCGCCCCTCTCGGGGCACCTCCTGCCCGTCGAGACCGTGCTGGACGACATCCCGGCACTGGCCCTGACGGAACGGGAGGCCCGGAAGCTGAGTCACGGACAGGCCATCCCGGTATTACCGGTGGCCAGTCGGTCTCCCTTCAAGAACATCGGCCAGGGCGACGTCGTTCGCGCCATGGTCGAAGGCAGGCTGGTGGCGTTGGCGAAGATAAAGGGAGGGGAAATTCGCCCCTTCCGCGTGATCAACCTCTAGACGGAGTGATCGATGTCGATAACCGCTGAGCGGAAGCAGGAACTCATCAAGGAGTTCGCCGTAAAGACAGACGATACCGGGTCGCCGGAAGTGCAAGTCGCGATCCTCTCGGAACGAATCGCAAATCTCACCGAGCACCTGAAGACCCACGTCAAGGATTTTCATTCGCGTCGCGGCTTGCTGACCATGGTCGGCCAGCGCCGGCGCCTGCTCGATTACATCAAGCGCAAAGAGGCCAAGCGTTACGAAGCTCTCGTCGAGCGGCTCGGCCTGCGCCGGTAATCGGCATGACCCGCCTAAGCGCGGCAATGACGGATGAAATCGGCTCACCCGGCGAACCGACGCCCAAGCGCGCCGCTGCCAGGGACGGAAAGAGGGCCTTGTCGGCATTCGGCGGGGTCCGTTGAACGGGGCTGCCGTCGGATGGTCCGCCGGCGCCCGGCTTTGTATGAACGTAGGATGATAGAACTTGATGCCCGTAGGGATGAGGAAGCTAGATGTCCGTAGGGATGAGAGAACTTGATGTCCGTAGGAAGGAAGAATTGAATGTTTCAAGAATTCAGAAAAGAGATCGAGTGGGGCGGCCGCAAGCTGATCCTGGAGACCGGAAAAGTCGCGCGCCAGGCCGACGGCGCCGTCATGGCGACGTACGGCGCCACCAAAGTGCTGTGCACCGTCGTCGGAGAGAAGACGCCGAAGACGGGCATCGATTTTTTCCCGCTCGCCGTTCACTACCAGGAAAAGACCTTCGCCGCCGGCAAGATCCCGGGCGGCTTCTTCAAGCGTGAAGGCAGGCCCAGCGAGCGCGAGACGCTGATCTCGCGCCTGATCGATCGGCCGATCCGGCCGCTGTTCGCGAAAGGCTTCTCGAACGAAACGCAGGTCATCTGCACCGTGCTGTCGCACGATCTGGAGAACGACCCCGACGTGGTGGCCATGGTCGGCACCGCGGCGGCACTGACGATTTCCGGGCTGCCGTTCATGGGCCCGATCGGCGGCGCCCGCGTCGGCTACATCGGCGGCGAGTACAAGCTGAACCCGCAGCTCGACGAGATGCCGAACTCGAGCCTCAACCTAGTGGTCGCCGGCACCCGCGAGGGCGTCCTGATGGTCGAATCCGAGGTCAAAGAGCTGTCCGAAGACGTCATGCTCGGCGCCGTGATGTTCGGCCATAGGGCATTTCAGCCGGTCATCGATGCCATCATCGAGCTCGCCGAAGCCTGCGCCAAGGAGCCGATCGACGTGCCGCCGGAGCCGAAAGGCAAGGCGGCGCTGGCCGATCGCATCCAGGCGTCGGCCGAAGCGGGCTTGCGCGCTGCCTACAAAGAGACCGTGAAATCGGCGCGGCACGAGAAGCTCGCGGCGGTCAAGAAACGCGTCGCCGCCGAGCTCGACGCCGACCCGGCACTAGACAAAGAGTTTGTCGCCTCCGTCACCGGCGACGTCTTCAAGTCGTTGGAGAAGGACATCGTTCGCCAGGACATCCTGAACACCAAGAAGCGCATCGACGGCCGCGACACCAAGACCGTCCGCCCCATAGCGGTCGAGGTCGGCATCCTGCCCCGGGCGCACGGCTCGGCGCTGTTCACCCGCGGCGAGACCCAGGCGCTGGTGGTCACCACGCTCGGCACCGGACAGGACGAGCAGATCATCGACGGGCTCGCCGAGGACTATCGCGAGCACTTCATGCTGCACTACAACTTCCCGCCGTATTCGGTGGGCGAGGCCGGACGCTTTGGCTTCACCGGCCGGCGCGAAGTCGGCCACGGCAAGCTGGCGTGGCGGGCCGTGCATCCGCTGATGCCGTCGAAGGAGGACTTCCCCTATACCATCCGGGTGGTGTCCGAAATCACGGAATCGAACGGCTCGTCGTCGATGGCCACTGTCTGCGGCGCCTCGCTGTCGATGATGGATGCGGGCGTGCCGCTGAAGAAGCCGGTCGCCGGCATCGCCATGGGCCTGATCAAGGAGGGCGACAAGTACGCCGTGCTGTCGGACATCCTGGGCGACGAGGATCATCTCGGCGACATGGACTTCAAAGTCGCCGGCACCACCGAAGGCATAACGTCGCTGCAAATGGACATCAAGATCACCTCGATCACCGAGGAGATCATGAAGATCGCCCTCGAGCAGGCTCGTGAAGGCCGCCTGCACATACTGGGCGAGATGACGAAGGCGCTCGGCAAGGCGCGCGACTCGATCAGCGACCATGCGCCGAGGATCACCGTCATCAAGATCCCGAAGGACAAGATCCGCGAGGTAATCGGGCCAGGCGGCAAGATCATCCGCGAGATCTGCGAGGTCACCGGCACCAAGATCGACCTCGAGGACGACGGCACCGTCAAGGTCGCCGCCGTCGACCAGAAGGCCGCCGACGCCGCCATACAGTGGATCAAGGGCATTACCGCCGAACCCGAAATCGGCGCCCTCTACACCGGCAAGGTGGTGAAGACGGTCGATTTCGGCGCCTTCGTCAACTTCATGGGCAGCCGCGACGGCCTGGTCCACATCTCGGAACTGGCACCGCACCGGGTCGGCAAGACCACCGACGTCGTCAACGTCGGCGACGAGGTGAAGGTGAAACTGATCGGCATCGACGAGCGCGGCAAGGTCAAGCTGTCGATGAAAGCGGTCGACCAGAAGACCGGCGAGGACATCTCCGGCCAGCAGGGCGGCAAGCGGGCGTCCCGCTAATCGCGAGCGGCAACGGATTACGGCAAACGGCGGCCCGGGAGCGTGCCTTCCGGGTCGCCGCATTTCCGCGGCCGCCGGGGTTTTTTTGAGACTTCTCTAGGTTTTTCCGGGTTTCGGGATATATACTTTTGTACGGCCCTCCCGTCCACCGGGGATGGTGGGGCGGTTTCCGTGCGCACCCCCCGATGCAGGCCCAAGTGAGGTCGATGTGCCGTTGAAGAATCTGAAACAAGCCGGCAAGCTTATTGCCCAGAAGGCCAGCTATACCTACGAGGATCTGCTGGCGTGCGGCCATGGCCTGTTGTTCGGGCCCGGCAACGCCAAGTTGCCGCTGCCGCCGATGCTGATGTTCGATCGTATCGTCAAGATCACCGAATCGGGTGGCGCCCACGGTCACGGCCAGATCGTCGCCGAGATGGACGTCAAGCCGGACCTGTGGTTCTTCAAGTGCCACTTCGAGAAGGACCCGATCATGCCCGGCTGCCTGGGGCTCGACGCCCTGTGGCAGCTCGTCGGCTTCTTCCTCGGCTGGCTCGGCTCGCCGGGGATCGGCCGCGCACTCGGCGTCGGCTCGGTGAAATTCTCGGGCCAGGTCCAGCCGGGAGCGAAGCTGGTTTCGTACCTGGTCGACATCAAGCGCGTGCTGAACAGGCAGTTCACCCTCGGCATTGCCGACGGATTGATGAAGGTCGACGGCGAAACCGCCTACGAAGCCGAAAACCTGAGAGTGGCTCTATTTACCGGCGCGGCCACCGGGAACTGAGGTTGACGGGCGGGCCTTCATGAGACGCGTCGTCATCACCGGCGTCGGCATCGTTTCCAGCATCGGCGACAACAAGGAAGAGGTGCTCGATTCGCTCCGCCAAGGGCGTTCGGGCATCAGCTTCTCCGAGGAATACCGGGACATGGGCTTCCGCAGCCA
>DASWGT010000113.1:0-2644 GCA_036393575.1 Rhodospirillales bacterium
GCGTAGCCGGCGCGTCCGGCGCGGGCGAGGGGATAGCCGTCGAGCGCGGTGGCGGCGTTGGCGGGCGTGCCCGGAATGTTGAGAAGAATGGCGCTGCGGCTGCCACCATAGATCGCGCCGACGTACATGCAGATCAGCACCAGGATCGCCTGCGCCGCGGGCATCTTGTAGGTGAGCGTGGTCAGGAGGGCGACGCCCATGGTGGCGGTGAGACCGGGCAGCGATCCGACGACGATGCCGAGCAGCGTCGCCCACGAGGCATTGATCAGTGTCTGGAACGAGATCAGCGATACGAAGGCGTCGAGGAACAGTTGCAGGCCGCGCATCGGTTCCGCCTTCAGGGCAAACGGACGAGAAACAGGTCGCTGAAGACGTAGCTGATGCCGAGGCCAGCCGCGATGCCGATCGCCGCGGCCCACGCGATCCGCGTCACACGGTTCCCATCGTCCGTCCACTCGAAGGCGACGATGAAGGTCGTCACGAAGCCGGCGGTCGCGAGCCAAAAGGGCATCCGGCCGACGAGACCGAGGGCGTAACCGAGGCAGAGCGCGAAGGCGACGGCCAGCCTGATTGCCGGCTGCAGTGGCCGCCGCTCCCGGTCACGCCAGCCGGCAAGGCCGCCGCTTTTGATCGACTGGGCAATCAGGAAAAAACTGGCGACGCCGAGTGCGATACCGAGGAGCCCGGGCGTGAGACCCGGGGCGCTCAGCGGATGGATGCGGCGGATCTCGAGACGGTCCATGTTCCACGCGCCGGCGGTCACCGCAACGGCAAGCGCCAGCAGAACGGCGCCGGTCACCAGATCGGCGCGCACCATGCGACCGTTTTCCATGCCCGCTCCCGGTCCGCCTGCGGCCGTCCCGGAGGCGGCCGCAGGCGATTCGCGAAGGTCAGTTGGCGGTCATGGTAGCGCAGTCGATCCCGATCGTGCTCGGGTCGACGACGGCCTCATTGCGCGTCACCCGCGCGCAGGCCTCGGTGATGATCACCGGCATCGCCTTGTCTAGCGCCGCATCGCCGTACGACGGGTCGAAGAAGGCGCCACGCTCACGCGCGTAGGTCTTGAACGCCTCCGAGTTCATCACCTGATTTTCCCAGATCATGTCGACCGTGTCGTACACCTCCTGCGGCGCGCCGGCCGGGATGAGAATGCCGAAGTAGTCGGCGGTCACGTTCATGTCGGGCAGCCAGTTGGTGATCGGCGGGATCGGATCGATGCCCTCGATTTCCAGCGGCCTGTCGGACAGGGCCGCCAACGGCCGGAGCTTGCCGGCCTTGATCAGCTCGGCCTGCTCGGAGGCAAGCTGGGTGGTCGCCTGGGCCTCGCCACCTGCTGCCGCAACCGCGGCAGGAGCGCCGCCGTCATACGCGATCGCCCGGCCTTCGCCGCCGCCCGATTCCTGCAGGGCGGCCAGCGCCATGCCGCCGGACGAGTTGACGCCGGCGGTCGCTACCGTCGGTATGTCGCTCGATTTCATCGCGGCGAGGAAATCGTCCATGGTCTGGTAAGGAGCGTCGGCGTTGACGCTCACCACAGGCACATTGGCGACGTGCAGGTAGATTCTATAGTCGTCGATCGAGGTGTTTTCGACGAGCCCGGTTATGGCGTAGGTGGCGTTGTTGGCGACTGCGTTCGCGGTCCAGGTGTAGCCGTCGCGGGGCGCCGCGAGAGCCTCCGCCGTTCCGGTCGCGCCGGAGGCGCCGGGCTGGTTGACGACCACGACCGGCTGGCCGAGAGCTTCCTCGAGGATCGGCGCAACCACGCGGGTTACCTGGTCGGTCGACCCGCCGGCGGCCCATGGGACGATGATGTTGATCGGGCGGTCCGGCTTCCATTCCGCCGTGGCGGCTCCGGGAACCGCCAGCAGGGCGGCCGCTATCGCGGCACAGGCAAGGTGTCTCATGTTTCTCTCCCATGTTTTGTCGCATTGCCGGGCAGGTTCGAGCCAAGCCCTCGGCGCATGGTATGGAAGTTGGCGGCGATGTAAATAACTAATTAGTTATTTGTTGATGGCCGCGACCGCGGCAAGATTGACTCGGTCGGGCGAGGTCACTAGTAACTGAACTGTTACTTAGCATGCCGGCGCAGCCGGCAAGCTGTGGTTCACAAGGGGGAATCATCGGCGGTGGCTACCCGGCGACTCGGCATCATCATGCACGGCGTGACCGGCCGCATGGGGACCAATCAGCACCTCATCCGGTCGATCCTGGCGATCATGGCCGAGGGCGGCGTGCAACTCGCCAACGGCGATCGCGCGATGCCCGATCCGATTCTGGTCGGACGAAACGCCGACAAGACGGAAGCACTGGCGCGGGCGCACGGCGTCCCGCGATGGACGACCGATCTCGTGGCCACGCTTGCCAGTCGCGACGACGAAATCTTCTTCGATGCCGGCACCACGCAGATGCGGCCGGAAGTGCTGGCGCGCGCGATTGCCGCCGGCAAGCACGTCTATTGCGAGAAGCCAACGGCGACATCCCTCGCCGAAGCCGTCGAGGTTGCCGCGCTGGCCGAGGCGGCTGGCGTCAAGAACGGCGTGGTCATGGACAAGCTCTTTCTGCCGGGGCTGGTCAAGCTCGCAATGCTGGTCAAATCCGGCTTCTTCGGCCGCTTGCTGACGGTGCGCTCGGAGTTCGGCTACTG
>DASWGT010000114.1:0-5558 GCA_036393575.1 Rhodospirillales bacterium
CGGGCTCAGACCGTAAGGTAGCGACGGACATCATTCTCCACCATGGCCTCGGCCGTTCCGTTCAGTACGATCTCGCCGCGGTCCATGACGGCGAACGAATCGGCGAGGTCGCGCGCGAACTCGAAGTACTGCTCGACCAACAATATCGCCATATCGCCGCGCCCGGCCAGGGTCCCGATAATGCGTTTGATTTCCAGGATGATGGAGGGCTGGATGCCTTCCGTCGGCTCGTCCAGGACCAGCAGGCTCGGCCGGGTGACCAGGGCCCTGGCGATAGCGAGCTGTTGCTGCTGGCCGCCCGACAGGTCGCCGCCGCGTCGGCCGAACATGTCCTTGAGCACCGGAAACAGCCCGAACACCTCGGCTGGGATGAAACGCTCGCCGCGCTTCAGGGCGGCGAAACCGGTCTTCAGGTTTTCCTCTACCGTCAGCAGCGGGAATATCTCGCGGCCCTGGGGGACGTAAGCGATGCCGCGCGTCGCCCGGTCGAACGGCGCCATGCGGGTGATGTCCAGGCCATCCCATTCGATGCGCCCGGCGCGCACCGGCTGGTGGCCGACGATGGCGCGAATCAGGCTCGACTTGCCGACGCCGTTGCGGCCAAGCACACAAGTTACCTTTCCCTTCTCCGCTTTCAGGCTAACGCCGCGCAATGCTTGGCTGGCGCCGTAGAAGAGATCGATGCCCTCGACCCTGAGCATGGTTATCGTCCCAGATAGACTTCGACGACCCGCGGGTTGGCCTGCACGGTTTCGAGCGAACCCTCGGCAAGCACCGAACCCTCGTGCAGGACCGTCACCCGGCAATCCAGGTCGCGGACGAATTCCATGTCGTGCTCGACGACAACGACCGAATGATTGACGGCGATCTCGCGCAACATCCTTGCCGTCTGCTCGGTCTCAGCGTCGGTCATGCCGGCGGCCGGTTCGTCGACCAGCAACAGGTCCGGGTCCTGCATCAGCAGCATGCCGATCTCCAGCCATTGCTTCTGGCCGTGCGACAGCGACCCGGCGGCACAGTCCTGCACTGCGGCGAGCGCGATGGTTGCCAGTACCGCGTCGATGCGGGCGCGCTCGGCTGGTCCTAAGCGGAAGAACAGCGCCGGCAGTGCTCGCCGGTCGCCGGCCAGCGCCAGCTCCAGGTTCTCGAACACGGTGTGGTTCTCGAACACCGTCGGCTTCTGGAATTTGCGTCCGATGCCCAGGTTGGCGATGCGCGCCTCATCCAGTCTCGTGAGATCGACGCTGTCGTCGAAGAACACCTCGCCGGCGTCGGGGCGGGTCTTGCCGGTGATCACGTCCATCATCGTCGTCTTGCCGGCGCCGTTGGGACCTATTACGGCGCGCAGCTCGCCGGCGCGTACGAAGAAACTCAGGTTGTCGAGGGCCTTGAAACCGTCGAAGCTGACGGTGACGCCGTTGAGATAGAGGATGGTCGGCAGCGACTCGTGGCCGACGCCGATGGCGGGCGCGGGATTCACAGCTGCGTCCTCCCGCCGCCGAAAAGGCGCACCAGCCGAGCGGCAGCCGCGTCGATCCCCTTCCAGCGCCGGCCCGCCCCAAGCGCCGGCACAGTGCCGACGATGCCCTTGGGCAGGAACAGGGTGACCGCGATGAACAGGCCGCCGAGAACGAACAGCCAGGCATCCGGCAGGGCGCCGGTGAAATAGGACTTCAGGTAGTTGACCAGGACCGCGCCGAGGACGGCGCCATGGAGCGACCCGCGCCCGCCGACTGCCACCCAGATGACGATTTCGATCGAATTGGCGGGCGAGAACTCGCTCGGGTTGATGATGCCGACCTGCGGCACGTAAAGGGCGCCGGCGACGCCGGCCATCACCGCCGACAGGGTAAACACCACCAGCTTGTAGGATTCGACGCGATAGCCGAGGAAGCGGGCGCGGCTCTCGGCGTCTCGGATGGCGACCAGCACCTTGCCGAAGCGCGAATTGACAACGAGGCGGCAGAGCACGTAGCCGCCGGCGAGCACCAGGGCCGATGCGGCGAACAGCGCGGCGCGGGTACCGTCGGCCTGCAGGTTGAAGCCGAGAAGATCCTTGAAATCGGTGAGGCCGTTGTTGCCGCCGAAGCCCATGTTATTGCGGAAGAAGGCAAGCATAAGGGCGAAGGTCATCGCCTGGGTGATGATCGAGAGATAGACCCCGGTGACCCGCGAGCGGAACGCGAACCAGCCGAACAGGAACGCGAGCAAGCCCGGTACCAACACCACCATCAAGGCGGCGAAAGCGAAGTGATCGAAGCCGTGCCAGTACCACGGCAGCTCCTTCCAGTTCAGAAACACCATGAAGTCGGGGAGCACCGGGTGCCCGTACACGCCGCGGCTGCCGATCTGGCGCATCAGGTACATGCCCATGGCGTAGCCGCCGAGGGCGAAGAAAGCGCCGTGGCCGAGGCTAAGGATGCCGCAGAAGCCCCACACCAGATCGACGCTCAGCGCCAGCAGCGCGTAGGTCAGGTACTTGCCGAACAGGCTGAGCAGGTAGGTCGGGATGTGAAACGCCGATGTCGTCGGCACCAGCAGGTTGAGGACCGGCACCAGGACGGCGGCCGCCGCTAGCAGCGCCAGCAGCACTAGGCCGCCGCGGTCGCCGAGGAGTTGGACGAATCCCGGACGCCAGCCCGCCATCGTTCAGCCCTCCACAGCCCGGCCCTTGAGCGCGAACAGGCCGCGCGGCCGCTTCTGGATGAACAAGATGATGAAGACGAGGATCAGGATCTTGCCCAGCACCGCGCCGGCGAACGGCTCCAGCAGCTTGTTGGCGACCCCGAGCGTCAGCGCCGCGACCAGCGTGCCCCACAGGTTGCCGACGCCGCCGAACACCACCACCATGAAGCTATCGATGATGTAGGACTGGCCCAAATTCGGGCTGACATTGTCGATCTGGCTCAACGCCACCCCGGCGATGCCGGCGATGCCGGAACCGAGGCCGAAGGTAAGGGAATCGAGCCACGGCGTGCGGATGCCCATGGAGGCGGCCATCTGGCGGTTCTGGGTCACCGCCCGCATCCTGAGGCCGAACGACGTGAAGCGCGTGATCAACATCAGAAGGGCGAGCACGACGACGGCAAAGACGATGATGGTGAGCCGGTTGTAGGTCAGCGTCAGACCACCGAGATCGAAGGCGCCGCTCATCCACGCTGGCGTACCGACTTCGCGGTTGGTCGGGCCGAAGATACTGCGCACGCCCTGTTGCAGCACCAGGCTAAGCCCCCAGGTGGCGAGCAGGGTTTCCAGCGGCCGGCCGTAGAGGAAGCGGATCACCGTGCGCTCGATCAGGATGCCGACTGCGGCCGCCACCAGAAACGCCAGCGGCACGGCGATCGCCAGCGAATAATCGAACAGCTCGGGCGCCTGCTGGCGGATCGTCTCCTGCACGGCGAAGGTAGTGTAGGCGCCAAGCATGACCATCTCGCCGTGCGCCATGTTGATGACGCCCATGACGCCGAAGGTGATGGCGAGCCCGATGGCGGCCAGCAACAGCACCGAGCCGAGACTGATTCCGTAATAGACGCTTTGCGCCGTGTTCCATACCGCCAGCCGGCCATCGATGGCGGCGACCGCGGCCGCCGCCGCCTTGGCCACAGCCGGCGGCACATCGCGGCCGAGCGAAGCCAAGAGCGCACGCGCCTCGAGATCGCCGCGCCCGGCGATCGCCTCGATTGCGGCGAGCTTCGCCGCCTCGGGGGCGTCGGTGCCAAGCAGCGCCGCGGCGCGGGCCTGTTTCATGACCCGCCGGACGCCTGCGTCCTTCTCCTTGGCGAGCGCCGCTTCCAGGTGCGGCAGCGCCGTCGGGTCGCGGCCCTTGAACACCGCCTCGGCGGCGGCGCGGCGCGATTCCGGCCTCGGGTTGAGGAGCGTCAGGCTGCCGAGCGCCGCCTTGACGGCGCGGCGGATGCGGTTATTGACGCGCACCGGTTTCAGACCTTCGGCGGCGTTGCCGGCGATCGGGGAGCCGGTGCGGGCATCCAGGACCTTGCCGTCCTTGGACTTATAGACGATCGCTCCGTCGGCCTCGCGGACGAACAGATTGCCGCCCTCGAGAGCGTTGAGCACGGCCTCCGCTGTCGGATGGCCGCTGGCGACCAGCGTTTCGATCGCCTTCTCGATGGTATCGTAGCCGGCGGAGGCAAACCCCGAAAACGCCTCGTCGACCGACGCCGCCTCGATCCGCGCCGGTGAAAGCACGGCGAAGGCGAGGCCGATCAGCAGAACAACTCTGGGCAATAGAGACATGGCGCGGAACCGTCGTTGGTGTCGAGGGGCCGGCGGGCCTGGATCAGCCGCGCCGGCCCCTCGCTCGTTTACGCCTTGGTCTTGAAGTGGTGCGTCAGCTGCCTTTGCCTTTACCGCCGCACTTGCCGGTTGCGGCGTTGAAGTTGCCGCACGACATCGGCGCGCGCCAATCGGCGATCAGGTCCTTGGACCCCGGCAGGTAGTCCGACCACTCGTCGCCGACGACCAGGCCCGGGGTTTCCCAGACGGTGTTGAACTGCCCGTCCGCCTTGACCTCGCCGATCAGCACCGGCTTGGTGATGTGGTGGTTGGGCATCATCGTCGAATAGCCGCCCGAGAGGTTCGGCACCGAAACGCCGACGATGGACTCGATCACCGCGTTCGGATCGGTCGTGCCGGCCTTCTTCACCGCCTCGATCCACATATTGAAGCCGATGAAATGGGCCTCCATGGGATCGTTGGTCACGCGCTTCGGGTTCTTGATGAAAGCGTGCCACTTCTTGATGAACTCCTTGTTGACCGGCTTGTCGACGCTCATGAAGTAGTTCCAGGCGGCAAGATGGCCGACCAACGGCTTGGTATCGACGCCGGCGAGCTCTTCCTCGCCGACCGAGAAAGCGACGACCGGGATATCGGTAGCCTTGACCCCCTGGTTGCCGAGCTCCTTGTAGAACGGCACGTTGGCGTCGCCGTTGATGGTGGAAACCACGGCCGTCTTCTTGCCCGCCGAGCCGAACTTCTTGATCGACGCGACGATGGTCTGCCAGTCGGCGTGACCGAACGGCGTGTAGTTGATCATGATGTCCTCGGCCTTGACGCCCTTCGACTTCAGGTAGGCCTCGAGGATCTTGTTGGTGGTGCGCGGATAGACGTAGTCGGTGCCGGCGAGCACCCAGCGCTTCACGCTCTCTTCCTTCATCAGGTAGTCGACGGCCGGAATCGCCTGCTGGTTCGGCGCCGCGCCGGTGTAGAACACGTTGCGCTGGCTTTCCTCGCCCTCGTACTGGACGGGATAGAACAACAGGCTGTTCAGCTCCTCGAACACCGGCAGCACGGACTTGCGCGACACCGAGGTCCAGCAGCCGAACACTGCCGCTACCTTCTGCTTCGAGATCAGTTCGCGCGCCTTCTCCGCGAACAGCGGCCAGTTGGAGGCGGGGTCGACCACGACCGCCTCCAGTTTCTTGCCGAGAAGTCCGCCCTTCTTGTTCTGCTCGTCGATCAGCATCAGAACCGTGTCCTTCAGCGTGGTCTCGCTGATGGCCATCGTCCCCGACAGCGAATGCAGTACACCGATCTTGATC
>DASWGT010000115.1:0-6245 GCA_036393575.1 Rhodospirillales bacterium
GCCCGTAAGCGGCGAACGGCACTTCGTTCTGCACGTAACCCTGCGGCAGGCTGCCGATCGCCGATGCGCCGAAGCCGAGGAGATATTCCGCCCGGTCGGTCGTATAGCCCTGGAAATTACGCCGGAGCTTGCCGTCGTCCACCGCCTTTGCGAGCGCATCGCCGGGGCGCGCGAAGTGGTCGAGGCCGATGCGCCGGTAGCCATGCTCGACCAGCCGCGCCGCCGCCGCCTCGGCCTGGGCCAGCCGCTCGGGACCGCCGGGCAGCGCTGCCTCGTCGATCATCCGCTGGTGGGTCTTCATCCACGGCACGTGGGCATAGCCGAACAGTGCCAGCCGGTCGGGTGCCAGGGTCACCGCGCGGTCGACGGTGCGCACCACGTCGGCGACCGTCTGCCCGGGCAGGCCGTACATCAGATCAAAGTTGAGCGCCGCGATGCCGCAATCGCGCAACCGGCGGACGGCGCCGGCGGTGACCGCAAACGGCTGCACCCGGTTGATCGCCTGCTGGACGTGGATATTGAAGTCCTGCACGCCGAGGCTGGCGCGGGTGACGCCGGCGGCGGCCATCGCCTCGGTCATCGTTTGAGTCAGCGTCCGCGGGTCGATTTCGACCGCCATCTCGGCGTCGCCGGCGAACCGGAAATGCCGACGCGCCGCCGCCATCAGCGCCGTGAAGTCCGCGGGTTCCAGCATGGTCGGCGTGCCGCCGCCCCAATGCACGTGGGCGATCCATGGCTTCGCATGCAGGGCCCCGGCGACCAGCGCCATTTCCTCGGCCAGCAGCGCCGCATAATCGGCGACCGGCCCGTAGCGCCGTACCACCCGCGTATGGCAGCCGCAGTACCAGCACATGGCTTTGCAGAATGGCACGTGGAAATACAAAGACAGCGCCGCATCGCCGCCGATCCCGGCCAGCCAATCGCGGTAGTTTCCAGTGGTCACCTCGGGATGGAAATGCGGCGCCGTCGGATAGCTGGTGTAGCGGGGTACGGCGACGTCGTACGACTGCGGAGATTTCTGGCACATGACGATGGTCTCGGCCGCCTCCGTCGCCGCGGCCATGATCCCTATCGATCCCACGCCTAGCTGGTCACGGCCGGCCGGCGGGCGTTGGTCTGGGAAGGTTGCCATCCGTCGCGCCGTCAATGGGCGGTCTTGCCGTTGCGCTCCACCAGGATCTTGACCTCCTCGTAAATCTGCATCCAGGTGGCGGCGCTTTCGACATTGCCGGCGTGCCGCAATTCCTCGACGCGCTTTTTGGCCTCGGCCGGCGCGTCGCCGCCAAACCGCTCGATGAAGTTCTTGGCGGCGACGGAAATCCTTGGATCTTTTGTCATTAGCTCCCCGCACATCGAACACGGCGCTACCCACCAGCGCCGGCGAAGAATAAAACGCATTTGGCTCGGCACTGGGTCCATGTCACATCGCGTTCCAGGCAAACTCGTTATGGATCGGCTGAAACGGTAAAACGGCAATCGCGGCAACGCCTTGACCATGGTCAAGCAAGGCCGCCGGGACCGTCGAGCGCGGCCTTGCGGCGGTGCGGCAAGTCCCTGACGTGGAAAGGGTTTGTGATCAGGATTTTCGCGTATTACATTTTACTCGATGTACTTTCGACCCGAGGGACGCCGATCCGGAAGCACCGCCGAACCGGCCGCCGCCGCGGCGCTCCGGCCTCTAAGGGATGCACGATGATGGAAGGCTCCAGGTCCTCCAGCAACCGGAACTGCTTCACCTGCCAAGCGCGCGGGCGCACCGAATGGTGCGTGCTGACCGATGAAGAACTGAAGCTCGTCGACAAGAGCAAGGTGTCGCGCGACTACCTGCCGGGCGAGGTGATCTTCCACGAGGCCGACGCCTGCCAAGGTATCCACTGCATCGAAAGCGGCCTGGTCGGGGTGCGCAAGATGAACGCCAACGGCCAGGAAATCCTCCTCCGCCTCGGCTATCCGGGCGACACCCTCGGCTACCGGTCGATGCTCTCGGGTGACGACCACAACAACAGCGCCGAGGCGCTGGAACCGTCGGTGGTGTGCTTCATCGACGCCACCACCGTGCGCACGCTTTTGACCCGGAACCCGACGCTCGGCCTGCGCTTCCTCAACCACGCCGCCACCGACCTCGGCGCCGCCGAGGACAAGGTCCTGCAAAGCACGACGTTGCCGGTGCGTGCCCGCTTCGCGCACCTGCTGCTGGTGTTGAAGGATCGCTACGGCGTCGTCGGCGAGGACGGCGCGATGGTCCTCGAACTGCCGCTGTCGCGCCAGGACATGGCGGCGATGATCGGCATCCGCCCGGAATCGATGTCGCGCACCATCCGCAGCTTTGAGGACGACGAGATCGCGCGCTTCTCCGGCCGCCGCGTCCACGTCCGCAACATCGACGACCTGATCGAGGAGCTGGAGATGGCGGAAGGCCTGTAGGCGGCCGCACTTTCGCGCTTGGCCGAAAAGAAAGACGGGACCGCAAGGTCCCGTCAGTTTTTGGGATGCATGTCGTCTGGGGAACGAGGGGCCGGGGGGCGGCCCCTTGTGTGATCCCTTGGGGGAGGGACGTTCCTCGAAACCGTTGTCATCCTAGGGGGTCTTCGCCCCGGCAACCTTGACCATGATCAAGAACCGCCGAAAAAAATGGCTGGTGCCGGCGACGGACGTCGCCGCCTACGGCGCCGGCGGCACGGCCGGCGTCTCGGTCTCGGCCGTCTTGCCCCAGGCCATGATCTCCCGGAAGTTGGCCCGGTAGCGCTCGGCCTTCTTCGCATCGAACGCCGGGTCGATGTGGCGCTCGACCGCCGCTTCGAGCTCGGCCCAGTCGGCCGATGTCAGGTGCTTGCGGGCGGCGGGGAAGAACAGCACCTCCTCCATCTGCATGTGGCGCCGCGAGAAACTGAGAAAATCGTTGGCGAGGTCGATGAACCAGTCCCTCGGCAGCTGCTCGTCCTCGAGCACGTTGCCGAGCGCGGTCGCGAACCGTCGGGTGAACGCCGCCAGCGTTTTGTGCTCCTCGGCGAGATCGCCGATGAAATCGGCGGCCGCCGGGTCACGAGCCCGGAGCTTCCTGAACACCAGGTCCTCCTTCGGGTGGTGGCACTGGTCGGGATAGGCGAGGCAGTAGTCGAGGATTTTCTTGACCAGCTCGTAGTCCGGGAGCTCGCCGTTCTTGAACACCCTCAGCTCGCGGCCGATCAGGTCGTAGAGAAGCGCCATGTCCTTGTGGTCGGCGCTGAGCGCGTCGAGGATTTTCGGCATCGGATGGCCTCCCGTCAGGGGTGGCGTGATCGGCGATTCTAGGCGGCCGCCGCCGGCCGGCCTTTGACCGCGGTCAAGGCCGCCGCCCTTGATCGGCGGGAACACGGTCAGCGCATCGCCCGCCTTCAGCCGCCGCCGGCGCCGCGCGGCGGCGGCCACCGGCTCGCCGTTGACCAGCGTCGCGAACGCCTCGTCGGCCGGCAGCCCGAGCCCCGCGAGCGCGTCGGCCAGGCTCGCCCCGGCCGCCACCTCGATGCTGCCGTCGCCCGCCTCGTCGAAGCCGGGCGGCGGCGAGCCTTGCAGCGAGATCAGCCGCACCGGGATTCTCATCCAAGCCCGAGGCGCTTCAGCGTCTTCGCCGTCGGCCGGCCGTCCTCGTCCCAGCCGCGCAGCCGGTAGTACTCGGGCAGCATCTGGCTAAGCCCGGCGACGCGGCCCTTGCCGGCGCCGGTCTTGGCGGCCTCCTTCAGCACCCGCTCCGGCAGCGTGTCGTCGGCCGCCGTCAGCCCGGCCGCCAGGTTGAACCGCCGCTCCAGGTTCCAGATCCGCTCGCCGACTTCGATCAGCCGCTCCGCCTTCCAGCCGCCGCCCAAGGCGGCGTCGAGCTGGCTGGCGTAATCCTCCAACCCCCAGGCGTTGCGGGTGAACAGGCACAGCCCCGTCGAATCGATGGCGGCGACCACGTCCTGGCTGTCCTTGACGATCTTCGCCTTGCCGTCGGTGGCGACGCGGGCGAAGTCGTCGGTGAACGGGCTCGCCTTCAGATGACAGGCGCCGCGGTTGGAGGTCGCGTACGCCAACGCCATGCCCTGCATGGCGCGCGGGTCGTAGCCCGGGAACTCCTGGCCCTTGACGGTCATCGAGAATTCCGGCCGCTTGTATTTGTCGCACAACCGCTTGGCGCCGAGGCCTAAGTCCTTGCCGAAACCTTCGCCGCGACCGGTCAGCTCGGCCGCCTTAACGAGCGCTTCCGCCGAGCCGAAATTGAGCTTGAGCCCGCCGGTGTCCTTCGCGGTGACGGCGCCGGTCTCGTAAAGCTCCATGGCGGCGGCCACGGTGGCGCCGAACGAGATCGGGTCCATGCCCTGCTCGTTGCAGACGGCCGAGGCGTAGGTTGCCGCCTCCAGGTCGTCGACGCCGCACATCGGCCCGAGCGCGAACGCGGATTCGTATTCGAGCCCGCCGACAGCGCCGCCGTACTCGGTGTTCTGCTTGCCCTTGACGCTGAAGTGCGAGGGGTCGATGCGGGCGACGCGGCCGCAGGCGATGGTGCAGCCGAAGCACGCCTTGTTGGTGACCAGATTGGCGCGGCCGTCGCTCTTGCGCTTGGTCCGCATGGTCTTGGCGTTGATGTTTCCTGCGCCCTCGAACGTCACGTCGCGGCAGTTGCGGGTCGGCAGCGAGCCGTAGGCGTTGGTGACGTCCATCATCGCCATGGTGCCGTAGGTGGCGAGCCGGGTGCGGCTGGGGTTGGCCTCGAGCTTGGCGCGCGCCTCGGCGACCGCCTTCAAAAATGCCGCCGGCCTGGCGACCGCCACGCCCTGGGTGCCGCGCACGGCGATCGCCTTCAGGCGCTTGGCGCCCATCACCGCGCCGACGCCGGAGCGCCCGGCGGCGCGGTCGCGGTCATTGATGATGCAGGCGAAGCGCACGCCCTTTTCGCCGGCGACGCCGATCGAGGCGATACGCAGCTGCGGCTCGCCGTGGCGGGCGCGGATCAAATCCTCCGTCTCCCAGGTCGAGCGGCCCCAGACGAAGCCGCCCGCCGGCAATATCTCCGCCTTGTCGTCGCGGATCAGCAGATACACCGGGCTCGAAGCCCGGCCCTCGACGATCACCATGTCCCAGCCGGCCATCTTCAGCTCGGCGCCGAAGAAGCCGCCGCAGTTGGAACACGCAATGGCGTTGGTCAGCGCGCCCTTGGTGATCACCGAATAGCGGCCGCCGGTGGAAGCCGCGGTGCCGGTCAACGGCCCGGTGGCGAAGATCAGCTTGTTGGCGGGCGCCAGCGCGTCCGCCTTGGGGTCCATCTCGGCCGCCAGGTAACGGCTGGCGAGCCCGCGTTGACCCAGGTAGTCCTCGGCCCATTCGCGGTTGAGCGGCTCGGGCGCGCAGGTGCCGCGGCTCAAGTTCACGCGCAGAATTTTCCCTTGCCAGGACATTTATTGGTTCTCCCCGAGATCGGTCGAAATACTCGCCGCCCTGTCTGTTTCAGTCGTCATGCCCCGGCGAAGCCCGGGGCATCCAGTCGGTCGCGGCCCTGGATCGCCCGGGCAAAGCCGGGTGATGACGGCCTCGTTTGCGGACGACACGCGCTCCTCCTGCATCCCCATCCTCACCGCTCGCGAAGCGCCGTCGACATCGAGCGTATAAAGGGGTCCGCGAGATAAGCCAGCACCGAGCGGGTGCCGGTCTGGATCGAGCACAGCACCTGCACGCCCGGCACCAGCCGGTAGCGGGCGCTGGCGCGCTCGAAGTAGTCGCGCTCGGTGGCGATGCGGACCTTGTAGTAGGGGATGCGGTCGGCGCCCTGGATGGTGTCGGGGCTGACCAGGATCACCTCGCCCTTGAGCTGGCCGAAGCGCACCGCGTCCGACGACGCCAGCGTCACCACCGCCTCCTGGCCGGCGTGCACGTAGCCGATCTCCTGGGTGGCGAGCTTGGCCTCGACGATCAGCCGGTCGCCCTCGGGCACCACGTCGGCCACCGTGCCGCCCGGCGCCACCACGCCGCCCAAGGTGGCGACGTAGAGCGTCTTGACGACGCCGTCGACCGGCGAGCGCAGCACGGTCCGTTTGAGTGAATCCTCGTACTTCCGGAGCCGATTGGCGAACTCCTCGAGCTGGCGGCGCTTGTCCTCCAGGTCCTCGCGCGCCTTCTCGAGGAACGCGTCGCGCACCAGGTCGAGCTTGTTGAGGCCGCCCTTCTTCGCCGCCTGGGCGCGCTCGAGGCCGGCGGCGTCCTCGTCGATCTTGCCCTTCAGGCTGGACGCCTCC
>DASWGT010000116.1:0-1956 GCA_036393575.1 Rhodospirillales bacterium
GCTAAGCACCACCACTCTTGGGGGCAGTGGGGCCGCGGCGTCTCGCCTTTAGCGGTCCTATTCCCCGCCATCCCAATCGAAAGCAGAGGCAGCCGTCATGACCTGGGTTCTCTACCTGATTATCGCTTGCGGGGCGCTCTCGATCGCCTATGGCGTCTGGACGACCAGGGCCGTTCTCGCCTCCGACCCCGGCACGGCGCGCATGCAGGAGATCGCCGCCGCTATTCAGGAGGGAGCGCAAGCCTACCTCGCTCGCCAATACACCACCATCGCCATTGTCGGCGTGGTGATCTTTCTCATTCTTGCCTATCTGCTCGGCATTCCCCAGGCGATCGGCTTCGCCGTGGGCGCGGTGCTCTCGGGCCTCGCCGGCTATATCGGCATGAACGTCTCGGTGCGCGCTAATGTGAGGACCGCGCAGGCCGCGACCAAGAGCCTTGCCGACGGTTTGAGCCTCGCTTTCCGCGCCGGCGCCATCACCGGGCTTCTGGTTGCGGGCCTCGCCCTTCTCGGCGTCTCGATCTATTTCCTCATTCTCATCCAAGTGCTCGGCTACAGTCCTGCATCCCGCGAAGTTGTCGCTGCTCTCGTATCCCTGGGCTTCGGCGCCTCGCTGATCTCCATCTTCGCCCGTCTCGGCGGCGGCATCTTCACCAAGGGCGCCGATGTCGGCGGCGATCTCGTGGGCAAGGTCGAGGCCGGCATCCCCGAGGACGACCCGCGCAACCCGGCGACCATCGCCGACAATGTCGGCGACAATGTCGGCGACTGCGCCGGCATGGCGGCCGATCTGTTCGAGACCTATGTGGTGACCGTGGTGGCCACCATGGTGCTCGCCTCCATCTATTTCGCCGGCGGCGAGGATCGCGTCATGCAGATGATGCTCTACCCGCTTGCCATCGGCGCCACCTGCGTCATCACCTCCATCATCGGCACGTATTTCGTGCGCCTGGGCAAGAGCCAATCGATCATGGGCGCCCTTTACAAGGGCGTGCTCGCCACGGGCGTGCTCTCGCTCATCCTGCTCTGGCCTGTGACGGCTTGGCTTGTCGGCATGGACACGGCCATGAAGGTGGGTGACGTGAGCTTCACCGGCAGCTCGCTATATTTCTGCGGCGTGGTGGGGCTCGTGGTGACGGCGCTGATCGTGGTCATCACCGAATATTACACCGGCACGCACTACCGCCCGGTGCAGTCGATCGCCAAGGCCTCGGTTACGGGCCACGGCACCAACGTCATCCAAGGCCTTGCCGTGTCGATGGAGTCGACCGCGCTACCCGCGCTCGTCATCATCGCGGGTATTGTTATCGCCTATCAACTTGCCGGGTTGTTCGGCATCGCCATTGCCGTTACCGCCATGCTGGCGCTGGCCGGCATGATCGTGGCGCTCGATGCGTTTGGCCCGGTCACCGACAATGCCGGCGGCATCGCCGAGATGTCCGGCATGCCGGCAAGCATCCGCAAAACGACCGACGCATTGGACGCCGTCGGCAACACCACTAAGGCGGTCACCAAGGGTTACGCCATCGGCTCGGCCGGGCTTGGCGCGTTGGTTCTTTTCGCGGCCTATACCGAGGATCTCAAATTCTTCGTCGCCAACGCCGACCAGTTTCCCTATTTCAAGGGCGTCGACGCCACTTTCAGCCTAACCAACCCTTACGTGGTGGTCGGCCTCCTGCTCGGCGGTCTGCTGCCCTATTTGTTCGCCGGCATCGCCATGACGGCAGTTGGCCGCGCGGCCTCAGCCATCGTCGAGGAGGTGCGCCGGCAGTTCAAGGAGAAGCCCGGTATCATGAAGGGCACCGACCGTCCGGACTACGGACGCGCCGTCGATCTTCTCACCCGCGCGGCGATCAAGGAGATGATCGTCCCCTCTCTGCTGCCGGTGCTGTCGCCGATCGCCTTCTACTTCATCATCGATTGGATCGCCGGCAAGAGCGCGGCCTTCTCCGCGCT
>DASWGT010000117.1:0-20879 GCA_036393575.1 Rhodospirillales bacterium
ACCGTCGTCGAGGGCCTGACGGTGCCGGAGGTTATGGCGCTGCTGGGCCGCGCCGACGGCCTCTCGGGCGCGTTACCGCCGTTGCCGCCGGAAGGCTCGCTGTTGCCCGAGACCTATCACTTCTCCTACGGCGACAAGCGCGAGCATCTGGTGCGGCGGATGCAGGACGCGATGCGCGCCCTCGTCGATAACCTGTGGCGCAACCGCAGCCCCGTGGTGCCGCTGATGACGCCGGGCCAGGCGGTGATCCTGGCCTCGATTGTCGAGAAGGAAACCGCTAAGCCCGCCGAACGGCCGCGCATCGCGGCGGTGTTCCTGAACCGGCTGAAGAGGAACATGCGGCTGCAGTCGGACCCGACGGTGGTCTACGGGCTGACCCAAGGCGCCGGGCCCTTGAGCCGCGCCTTGACGCGGGCAGACTTGAAGCAACCGTCGCCCTACAACACCTATTTGATAGATGGCCTGCCGCCAACGCCGATCGGCAATCCCGGCGGCGCGTCGCTCGAGGCGGTGATGCGGCCGGTCGCCACCGAGGATCTGTATTTCGTCGCCGACGGCTCCGGCGGCCACGTGTTCGCGGCGACGCTCGAGGAGCACAACAAGAACGTTGCCAAGTGGCGACAGTTCAACAAGACCCCCGGCGACGGCAAGCAATAGGACGCCGCCGGCCGGGTTCACTCCTTCTCCGGCGCTACCTTCAGGATCGGATCCGTCCACGCCGGTGGCAACGCGCCGAGCAGCCACATCAACGCCACCATCGGCCACGGGAACGCGATCCTCGCCTTGTCGCGGGCGAGACCTTTGGCGATGATCCGCGCCGCCTTGTCGGCGTCCATGATCATCGGCATCGGGAACTTGTTGGGCGCGGTCATCCGCGAACGGATGAAGCCGGGGCATACCACCGACACCCGGATGCCGTCCTTGCCGAGCCAGCCGCGTAGCGCCTCGCCGTAGGCTTTGACCGCCGCCTTGCTGGCCGAATAGGCGGGCGTGCCCGGCAGGCCGCGGAAGGCGGCGATCGAGCTGACGATGGCGATCTGGCCACAGCGGCGGCCGCGCATGCGGTCGATCGCCGGCCACACGGTGTTCAGCACGCCGCCCAAGTTGACGGCGAAGATGTCGCGGCATTGCGCCTCGCTTTCGCCGCGACCGCCGGTGCCGGCCGAGACGCCGGCGTTGGCGATCACCAGATCCAGCGGACGGCGCGTATCGACGGCCTCGATCCAGCGTCGGCTCAAGTCGCGGTCGGCGGCGTCGACGATTTTGCCTTCGACATTGGCGCCCTTGGCGCGGCAAGCCTCGGCGACGGCGTCGAGTCGGCGCCGATCGCGCCCGGAAAGCGCGAGGAACCGCCCCGGCCCGGCGTAGCGCCTGGCCAGCGCCTCGCCGATGCCGCTGGAGGCGCCGGTGATCAGGATGGCTTGCGGGTTGCGGATGTTGTCGCCCATGACGCCCCCGTTTATAGGGCGGAACGTCCCGGGTGGCGAGTTGTTCCGGTTGTTGCCGACGCCCACCGGCGTATAAACTCCAAATCCACCCTTCGACGGAGGCCGCGTGTCCATCTCGTCCATGACCGGATTTGCCCGCAGCGAGGGCCAACAGAACGGCCGCGCCTGGACCTGGGAGGCGAAGAGCGTCAACGGCCGCGGCCTCGACGTGCGGTGCCGCTTGGCGCTCGGCTTCGAGAACCTGGAGCAGGCGGTGCGCGACCGCGTCGCCGCCCGCTGCAAGCGCGGCAACATCGCGGTGACGCTGGCTGTGACTCGCAGCCAGGGCGACGGCGGATACCGAATCAACCAGGCGGTGCTGGCCGAGCTGCTGACGACGCTGCCGCAAATCCGCAAGCAGATTCCCGATGCCGCAACGCCCAGCATCGACGGACTGTTGGCCCTGCGCGGAGTCATCGAGCCGGTGGAGGAAACCCTCGACGACGCGACGCGGGCGGCGCTGGAGGCGACGATGCTGGCCGACCTCGACAGGGCATTGGAGGCGCTTTCGGCGATGCGCGACGACGAGGGCGCACGGCTCACTGCGGCGCTGCGGTCGCGCCTGGACGAGATCGGCCGGCTGACCGACAAGGCGGAGAAGCTGGCGGCGCTGCAGCCGGCGGCGATCCGCGAGCGGCTGAAGACGCAAGTGGAAATGCTGATCGTCGACGTGCCGGCGATCTCGGAGGAGCGCCTGGCCCAGGAGGCGGCGATCCTGATGAGCAAGGCCGACATGCGCGAGGAGCTCGACCGGCTGAAGGCGCACGGCGAAGCGGCGCGCGAGCAGATGAAAGTCAACGGCGCCGTCGGGCGCAAGCTCGACTTTTTGTGTCAGGAATTCAACCGCGAGGCCAACACGCTGTGCTCGAAGTCGCAGGACGTCGAGCTGACCCGCATCGGCATCGAGTTGAAAGCGGCCATCGAGCAGCTCCGCGAGCAGGTACAGAACATTGAATAGAATCGACCAAAACGTGACCATCGCCCGACGCGGCCTGATGCTGGTGCTGTCGTCGCCGTCGGGCGCCGGTAAGTCGACCATCTCCAGGGAACTGCTGAAGCGCGAGCCCATGATGTCGATGTCGGTCTCCATGACCACGCGCCCCCAGAGGCCGGGCGAGGTCGACGGCAAGGACTACTTCTTCGTCGACAAGAAGCAGTTCGCGGCCAAGGTCGAGGCCGGCGAGTTCCTCGAGCACGCCACCGTGTTCGAGCATTCCTACGGCACGCCGAAGGGGCCAGTGCAGAAGGTGCTGAAGGCGGGCGGCGACGTGCTGTTCGACGTCGACTGGCAGGGAACCCAGCAACTCGGCCAGAGCGCGCCCCAGGATCTGGTCTCGATCTTCATCCTACCGCCGTCGATCGAGGAGTTGGAGCGGCGGCTGCACACCCGCGGCCAGGATTCCGACGAGGTGGTCCGCAAACGCATGGCAAAGGCAGCCTCGGAGATGAGCCACTGGTTCGAGTACGACTATGTGATTGTCAACGAGGACGTCGAGGAGAGCGTCCGGCGGGTGCAGGCGATCCTCGCCGCCGAGCGATTGAAGCGGGACCGTCAGGTGGGCCTCGGCGATTTCGTGCGCGGCCTCGGCGTCGGCAACTGAGCGCGGCGACGGGCGTCAACGGCCGGCGGCTTTTTCCTCGTAAGCGCGGGCCAGCGCGCAGAACTCCTCGACGCTGAGATTTTCCGCTCGCGCCGTCGGCTCGATGGCGAGCGCCGGCAAATCCAGGCCGAGCCGCTTCAGGCTCGATCGCAGCATCTTGCGGCGCTGGCCGAAAGCGGCCGCCGTCACCGCCTCCAGCGCCCGCCACGTCGCGGGCGCCAGCGGCCGGGGGCGCGGGATCAGCGACACCACCGTCGAGGCGACCTTGGGCGGCGGCGTGAACGCCCGCGCGGCGACGTTGAACTCGATCGCGACCTCGGCCAGCCATTGCGTGATCACCGATAGCCGCCCGTACTTCTTGCTGCCGGGTCGCGCGGCCAGGCGCTCGGCCACCTCCTTCTGGAACATCAGCGTCAGGCGCTCGAAGGCATCGATCCGGGCAAGCCAGCCGAGCAGCAGCGGTGTCGCGATGTTGTAGGGCAGGTTGGCGACGAGGCGGCGCGGCGGCGGAACAAGCGCCGCGGTGTCGATAGTCAAGGCGTTGGCCTCGACGATGGCGAGCCGCCCAGGATAGGCCGCCGCCAACTCCGCCAGCGCGGCAACGCAGCGGACGTCGCGCTCGATCGCCGTCACCGAGCGGGCGCCGGCGGCCAGCAACGCCCGGGTCAGTCCGCCCGGCCCCGGCCCGATTTCGATGACGTTGACGACCGAGAGGTCTCCGGCGGCGCGTGCGATGCGGGCGCAGAGATTGAGATCAAGCAGGAAATGCTGGCCGAGGGAACGCTTCGCGGCGATTTCGAAACGGCGGATGACGTCGCGTAGCGGCGGCAGCTCGGGCGGTGCGTCGGCCAGCATCGCCGCCTCGCCCCTCGCCGCCTCAGGCGGCTGCGCCGGCGCGCCGACGCGCCATCGCCGCGGCCAGCGCCAACGCCGCCATCAGGCTCGTCTCGCTGGCTTTACCGGTGCCGGCAATGTCGAAGGCGGTGCCGTGGTCTGGCGAGGTGCGCACGAACGGCAGTCCGAGGGTGACGTTGACGGCTCGGTCGAAGGCGAGAGCTTTGATCGGGATCAACGCCTGGTCGTGATACATGCACAGCGCCGCGTCGTAGGACTTACGCGCCTCGGGACTGAACAGGGTATCCGGCGCCACCGGACCGAAGGCGACGATACCGGCCTTCCGCAACACCTTGACCGCGGGCGCGACGATGTCGACCTCTTCCGATCCGAGTGCGCCGGACTCCCCGGCATGGGGATTGACGCCGGCGATCGCCAGCCTGGGCTGGGCGACGCCGAAATCGGTGCGCAACGCCGCCGCCGTGATCTCGCCGGCGGCGACAATGGCGGCCGTGGTGAGTGAAGTGAGGGCGTCCTTGAGGCGCTGGTGGATGGTCACTGGCACCACTTTCAACTCGTCGGCGGCCAGCATCATCACCGGCGGCGTCGCAACGCCGGCCAGCGCTGCCAGGAACTCCGTGTGACCGGGGTAATCGAAGCCCGCTTGGTAGAGCGTCGCCTTGTGGATCGGGTTGGTGACCACGGCCGCCGCGTCGCCAGCCATCGCCAGCCTGACCGCAATTTCAATGGCGCCGGTGACGGCCGGGGCGTTCGCAGGGTCCGGCTTACCCGGGCGGGGCGGCTGGACGAGTTTGATCGGCAGTACCGGCAGCGCCGCCGGAAACACCGCCGTTGCCTCGCCCGGCGCCGCGATCGCGCGCACCGGCACCGTCCACCCGAGCCGGCGGGCCAACGCCGCCAGCCGCGCCGCGTCGTCAATGACGAAGAACGCCGGCACCCCTTCGCCGCGGCGCAGCCATGCCTTGAGCGCGATCTCGCCGCCGATGCCGGCCGGCTCGCCCATGGTCAGCGCCAAGGGACGCACAACGGGAGGCGACCCGGGACCGCCCGTTGGAGGCATCTTGGCACGCCCCTTGGACTGCCCTTTGGACCGTCCTTTGGGAAGGCTGGCGGTGGCCGGCGCCGTCACAGGCGGATGTCCACGAAGGCGTTGCGGCGCAAGTCGCGGAGGTACTGGCGGGCCGCCAAATCGAGACGCTCCTCGACCAGCCGGTTGGAGATACGGGTGCGAATGCCGGCCTCGCTCGGCGTCTCCGACTTGACCTCGTCGCGGCGGCACACCATCAGCACGATGACGCCGTCCTCGGTGCGCAACGGCTGGCTCGGTGTCATCACCGGCAAAGCTCGGATCAGGGAGCGTTGCTGGGGCGCCAATGCATCGGTCGGGATGTCGCCGAGATTGCCCGACATCGGCGAGCCGATCTCCTTGCTGGCCTTGTCGAGTTCCTCGCAGTTCTTGGCTTTCTCGACCACCCGCTTGGCGGCATCGGTGGCCGTCGCGACCTCGGCTGGACTGGCGCCTTTCTCGATCGGCAGGAAGAATTGCTGGACGTTGACGATCGGAGATTGGCGCTTTTCGCCGCCGATGCTGGCCGCCGTGCGCCGGTCCCTGAGGCGGAGGATGTAATATCCGTCAGCGGCGCGGATCGGGGCCGACGTCTGCCCGGGCTGAAGGTTGACGACGGCGGCATCCAGATACGGGCCGAGTTGACCGTGAACGTTCCATCCGAGATCGCCGCCGTAGTCGGCTGTGGCGCTTTTCGAGAAGTTGCGGGCTAGCGCCGCGAAGCTGACGCCCTCCTTCATCTGCTCGATCAGGCGATTGGCCAGTGCCAGGACATCGGCTTCGTTGGCGGACCGGTCGACGGGCAGAAAGATCTCCGACACCAGGAATTCGGGCTTGCCTTTGTTCTTCTCGATCTCGGCCAGCAACTCGTCGATTTCCTCGTCGCTGACCTGGACCGAAGGACCGAAGGTACTGCCGACGAGTCTGCCCCATAGCATTTCCGCCTCGATCTGCCGGGTCAGTGTCTTCTTTTCGATTTTTCTCCTGGCCAGAAGCGTATTCAGTTCGCCTTCCTTGACGCCGTTCATCCTCTCCAGCCGGCGGATGGCCCGTTGAATGTCGGTTTCCGTCACCGACAGCTTTTGTCGGACCGCCTCTTGTCGCTTCAGCTCGTCATCAATCAGGGTGCGCAACACCTGCGGGGAAAGTCGTTGGCGGTTTTCGACGGTATCGGGCAGGCCGGCGAACGCCATCACCAGCGACAGCCTCATGTTCAAGTCGTAGACCGAGATGATTTGCTCGTTGACAACGGCGGCGATGCGCAGCGAATCCTGGGCGCTGGCGCCGCCCGTCGTCAGAAACGCCAGCAGCAATACGAAAAACAAAGCCCGTTTCATGACGATGCCGTGTGACCGGTCCGGTTGCCTAAGAAATGCAGGATTTTAACACACGGACGGCCGAAATTGCGGGTCAATCCGGCCCGGGAGACCTTGTCCGCGGATCGGATCACGGGGAAATGCCCGTCCGCACCTCGCCGAGCGTCTTCAGGACTACGTGGAAGCTGATCTGGTCGCTCGGCTTGAGGTCCCGGTCCTCGTAGAACGTGCGGCGCGCATCGGTGGTCAACACGATACATTCGTTCTCGTAAATCAGCTGGGCGCCGACGGCGCGTGTCTCGTTGGCGACCAGGTCGTTGACGCCCGAGAAAGCGATTCGCCAGAACCGGTTCAGCCTGGAGGAGGCCGAATAAACGATTTCCTCACGCCCGCCGAACTCGCTGTCCTGCTGGCCCACGATAAACAGGTAGTTGGCGCTGACGCTGAGCGCCGGGACTCCGGCTGTCAGCGCCACCTCGTTTCGTTTCTGCGTGAAGTTGTCGGTATCGAGGCGGGTCCGATAGACCAGGTTCAGGTACGGACCGGGACTGATTCTCACCCGTCCCACGATGTCCGAGAAATTTTCTTCAAGACCCGTTCCGGTGGCGAAGGTGTCGTCGCTCCGTGGCCGATACGACTGGCCGATGAAGAACGAGGTGCTGCCGCCGCCTTTTCCGTACACGCCCCACTTGACGCCATAGTTGACGCGGGCGCCTCCTTCGACCCGATCGATGCCGGAGAACTTGTTGGAGCTGAACAGATTGGTGTCGTCGAATTCTATCTCGCGGCTGTCCTCGTTGGGGATGTTGAGCGAGTTGCCGCCGTTAGGGCTGTAGGCGACGACCGCGATCGGCTCGACGACGTGGTTGAAGGTGGCGCCGGCCTTCACGAACGGATAGCGCCAATCCACCATCACTTGGGGCACGACGCGACCACTCGCGCCGGTGAACTTGGTCTTTCCCTCCCGCTCCAACTCGTCGACATGATAGAAATCGCCGTTCAGGGACAACGACACCTTGTAGGCGTCGCCGAGTGGCCCGATGAACGGTAGCCGCCAACCCGGTCTGATCGACAGACGGCGGGTGTCGGAACCGTCGGTGCGGGTGATGGCCAGCAGGTTGACGTCGAGCACCGTCTCGCCGCCGAAGCGGTCGGTTTCGCCGACGTGGTTGTAATCGACCATCGGCAGCACCAGGGGCTCGAGCCCAGGGTCGTCCGTCGCCCGCAGTCCCTGGAAAGCGTAGGCGTTGGCGGCGAAGTAATTGCGCTTGCGGAAGCCTTCGGTGAACAGCCGACTATTCAGCGAATCGGGGCTGCCGAAACCGTAGCGCCGGAGATAGGTGTCGTCGGTGGCGCGATTGACATCGAAGCCGAGCCGCCAAGTATCGTCGAGATCGAAGCGACCCTTGGCGTCGATGTGCCCGCGCACTTCCTTCTCGCTGTCGCCGCCGACCAGGCTGCCGGTGGCATCGAAGCTTCCTTTGCGGAAGCGTTGGCGGTATTCGCCGATGCCCCCGGAGCCCGCCTCGGCGGTGACCAGAGCGGTGACGGTGGCGTCCTGGCTCGGCGAGATGTTGAAGTAGTAAGGGGTCCTGATGCTGAAACCGAGATCGGACGAACCGCCGAACGACGGCGCCAGGAATCCGCTTTTGCGCTTCACCGTCGGGTCGGGATGGGAGAAGTACGGCGTATAGGCGACCGGCACCCCGAACACCTCCAACCAAGCATCGCGGTATTCAATAGTCTTGGTGTCCGCATCGTGGACGATCTTCACCGCTTTGACCTGCCACAGCGGCGGTCGCGTCGGATCGGTCTTGCACAGCTCGCACGGCGAATAGACACCCTGGCGCATCTCGGTGACGACGCCGGAGGAGCGTCGGGCGCCGGCGGCGGCGATGCGCGAGCGGTCGGTCATGATGATGCCGATCGCCTCGATGGTGGCATCGCGCAAATCGCCGGTGATTTCCATGCGGTCGCCGAAAATCCGCTCACCACCGGGCTCGGTCAGCGAGACGTTGCCGGTCGCCGAAACAATGTCGGTCTTCTGGTTGTAGGTGACGGTGTCGGCGCGCAGCCGGCGTTGCCCGTGAACGATCTCGACGTTGCCGCTGGCGGTGACCAAACCCTGTTCCTGGTCGTAGCGCATCTCGTCGGCGCTGAGCTGCACCGGCAGGCTGGGATCGATTTTTGTCTTGCCGGCGTCCGCAGTGGACATCGGTGCAACGGGTGCGGGCGGTGCGCCCGCGGTCGGCTGCGTCGCTGCCGCTGGCACCGGCGCAGGCCGGATGGCGGCGCCGGGGTCGTATGGTCCGGGATACCACAGCGTGCCGAGCGGCTTGTCGTTGGGAACCCTCGGTGGCGGCGGCGCCGGAACGGGCGCCACCACCGGCTTCGGCGTCGGCGCAATCACCGGCGCCGGCACCGGTACGGCGGTCGGCTTCGCCGGATCATAGGCGCCTGGGTACCAAAGTGTGCCGAGCGGCTTACCAAGCTCCGGTCCGCCGACCGACGGCGGCGCTGGCACGGCGACGGGGACTGGGGCCGGGGCAGGCTCAGGGTCGCGACGCGGCAAGGGCGCCGGCTGCGGCACCGGCGGCGGTGCCGCGACGGGCGCGGGCACCGGAGTCGGCGGCTGATACGGGCCCGGATACCAAAGCGTACCGAGCGGACGGTTGGGATCGGCGTCGCCGGCGGTCGCCGCGTACGCCGCCGGCACGGCGACGACGCCGGCCGACACGGTGCAGATGGCAATCATCCGTCCCAGGAAGCGGGGCATCATCGGTCAGCCGTCCTCGAGGTGCAGCAGCGTCGCCAGGCCGAGCAGAGTGGCGACTCCCGACGGCGTCCACGCCGCCAGCGTCACCGGGATGCTGTCCGAAAGGCCGAGCGCGAACACGATGTCGGAAAAGAAATAGAGGACGAACCCGGTCAACACGCCGCAGGCAATGATGAAGGTAGTGCCGCCGCGCCGCGTGTGGCGGAGCGTGAACGATGCGGCGATCAGGATCATCGCGGACATCAGGAACGGCGCCGCCAGCAGCGTGTGCCAGTAAAGCCGGTGACGGACCGCCGAGAACCCGGCTTTCTCGAGCGTACCGATGAAGCCGGGAAGGTCCCAAAACGACATCGTTTCGGGCGGCGCGAAGCTGTCCTGGATCTTCGATAGCGTCAGGTCGGTGGCGAGCCAATGGTCCTTCTCGAAGCGCGGCAGCTTCTCCGGCGTGTGCACCCGGGCGTTGGTCATGTGCCAGAACCCGTCCTCGAGGCGGGCGAATTCGGCGTCGGTGCGTTCGCGGAACTGGTCGGCGCCCTCGTAGGAGAACACCACTACGTCCCTGAGCTCGACGGTCTTTCCATGCTGAAGCACGGAGCGCGCGTGGACCACCGACTGTCCGTCGGCGTTCGATTGGCGCAGCCAAAGGCCGTTGCTCGACAAGGCGAGGAAGCTCTTCTGGCCCTTCAGTAGCGACGCCTCGAGACGGTCGTAGCGGGTGAGCGTGGTCGAGGCCAGCGGATTGATCATCGTGATCTGGAGGATGCCCAACAGGAAGGCCAGCGCAATTACCGGGAACAAGAATTGCCACGCCGATACGCCAGCCGCCCGGGTGATCATCAGCTCGTGGCTGCGAGTCAGGCGCCAGAATGCGGCCATGCCGCCGAACAGGACCGCGAACGGAAACAGCTTCTGCGCCATGTGCGGGAGCTTCAGGAGCGCCATTTCGACGACCATGCCGAAGGTGACCTCGGGCCGGGCGGCAGCGCGGCGCAACAGCTCGACCACGTCGAACAGCACCACCATCAGCACGAACAGCGCGAACAGCACCAAGAAGCTCAGCAAGAAGTGCCGGCCGATGTAGATCGAAAGCGTGGTCGAAAGGCGCACGGACCCGGTCTCCCTCTACCTCAGGCTGGCTTCGGCCGCGCGGCGTGGCGCCGCCGCCATTGCAGCCGCGTCATGAAGAAATGAGCGAGAACGATCGGCACGACCGCGTGCACATACATCAACGGCACCGCCGACAGATTCTTGGCGGCCAGGTTCTCCAGCCCGAGCGCGCTACCCTGCAGTGCCACCATGATGGCGATCGCCAGGCTCACTTGGCGGGTCTGGGTGCGGCGGCTGAAGCCGCCCGAAATCAGGCACGCCAGCCCGACCAGGGTGTAGGCGAGGGCGGCCAGCGGCGAGACCAGGCGCTTGTGGCCCTCGATGATGAATTTTCCGTGCTCCTTGGGGTGCAGTTCCGGGTCCACCTTGCCGATGTTGAACAACTCGTCGAGGGTACGCTCCCGCGGCTCGCGGTACCGGGCATTGATCGCATCGCGCGTGGTCGCCAGGTCGAAGACGTAGCGGTCGAAATACAGGATGGAAAGCTTGTTGGTGTCCTTATCGACGGCTTGGCGATTGCCGTTGAACATGACGACGCGGGCGCCTTCCCCGGTCTCGACCATGGCGCCCTTGGCCGCCATCAAGGTGAACGGGTGATCCTTGTCGCGTTGGTCGTGCACCAGGATGCCGAGCAGCTTGCCGTCGCTGGTGCGTTGGCGCACGTAGACGGTGATGCCGTCGGTGACCGTGTTGAAGGCACCCTCGCGCAGCAGGATATGCGTGTAATTGTAGCGGATGTCCCATTGCAGGGAGCGGAACTTGGCGTACGATTGGGGAACCACGTAAAGGTTTAGGAGATATCCTAGACCGACCACCAGCACTGCCAGGATCAGCGCCGGCTTGGCGAGCGCGAACTGGCTCAAGCCCGCCGCCCGCATGACCATCAGCTCGCGGTCGCTGATCAGCTTGGAATAGGTGAAAACCACCACTGTGAAGAGCGCAATCGGCAGTACCAGGACCAGGAAATTGGGCAGCAGCAGCATGGTCAGGTAGACGAACATCCCCCCGGAAAGGCCGCGGTTGACGATCATCTCGATAAATCGAAGCGACTGCGACAGCCAGATAATGCAGGTCAAGCCCGCAGTGACCAGAATCATGGCCACCACCAGCTGGCGCAGTACGTACCTTGTAAAACCGTTCATGGCCGGGGGTTGGTTGTTAACTTCCGGCCCAAACTGTGGGACAAGCGCCAAAAAATCAAGGATTAACCAAGATTCCGGGGAGTTCGTCCGGTGTCGCCGGATGTGCCGCGGCGCCGCGGTTTCCCTAAGGTCCGAGGCGACCATAGGCGGCGCCCGTCAGCGAATCGCCGGCTCCAGCCGTCGGTACAGGAACCTGCCGATGCGACGCGAGCCGGCGGGGGTGGTGTGCAGTTGGTCGTAGAAGTCTCCTTCCTCGAAGGTGATGCCGCCGGCCAAGTCGACGCACACCAGCTTGAGCTCGACGCACACCCGGAGCGTCGTGCGGTTGAAATGCGCGAGCGACCTGTACGACTCATCGGACGGCGCCGCGGCGCCTTTCTCAGTGCGCGCCCACAGCTTGCCGTCCATGAATTTATAATCGCCGCGCTTCTGGGTGACGAACACCGGCTCGGCCCTCATTTTGCCCTTGATCTTCCCGGCCAGCGCCCGAAGTCGGCCGGCGTAGGCTTCGAGCCGGGGTTCGAGCGTGTATGCGCGCGTCGCGTCGTCGACGAAGTCGCTCACCGGCTGCCACGCCATGTGAATGGTGTCGCGGGCGCCGTGGACGAGGCGCATGCGCTGGGCGACGAACGCGCCGCGGAGTTGGCGGAAGCGGTTGTAGAACACGCTGTTGTTCATCAGGTAATGGCGGAACCGGCGCAACGGCTCGGGTGATTTCATCTCGTCGTATTGGGTGACTATCTTTTCGGTCACGGCCATGTCGTTGATGCCGACGTAAACCAGGACATAGCGCGTCTTCAGGCCGGGAATGTTCGGAAACCACAGATCGATGGCGCGAAGGTGGCCGACAGTGGATTGGCCGTCGATGGCAGCGTTGACAATGACGAGCGGCCGTCCGGCCTCGGCGAACGCCTGCCGCAACTGGTCAACCCAGGTCTCGCCGTCGGAAACATAGATTTCGTTGGCGGTGCTGCCGCCCATCACCAGGATGTCGATCGCCTCCGGACTGGCGTAAGCGCCGCGCAGGCCGTGCCGGTCGCGGGTATAGGTGATCGGTCTGTCGCGCGGGTAAAGCTGGGAGACATCGAAGTGGCGGACGGTATTTCGCGGGATGTTGAGGACGCTGTAATCGAGGCCCCAAAGCCAGCCGCCGAAAATCAGTTCTGCCGCCACAAGCACAGCGACGACGAGGATGCCGTTGGCGACGATGATCTTGACGACCTGGCGCATCGCTCCGCCGCTTGCGGCACCTATTTCCGGAAGCGGCCGACGGCGGACCAGCCGTGGGTGACTGTGGCGGCCAGTGCCGGCGCCTGCACCAGCATGTGGTCGGCGTAAAAGCGCGCCGTCACCCGCTTGTCGACGTGGAAATGGTCGTCCTTGCCGGCAGAGGCCAGCGCCGCCTTGGCCATCATCCAGCCGCCGGCGACTGTGCCGGCCAGCTTCAGGTAGGGCACGGCACCGGCGAGCACCGCGTCGGCGTCCTTGGCGTGGGTGGCAACGATCCAGTCGGTGGCCTCGGCGAAAGCGTCGCAACCGCGGGCAAGTGCGCCGCGGATGGCGGTAAGGTCGTCGTCTTTGGCAGCGGCGAGCTTGCCCAAGAGCTTGCGCATCTCGGCGACCAGCCCCCTCGCGGTTCGGCCGTTCTCACGCGCCACCTTGCGCCCGACCAGGTCGATCGCCTGGATGCCGTTGGTGCCTTCGTAGATGGCGGCGACGCGCACGTCGCGCAGATACTGCGGCGCGCCGGATTCCTCGATCACCCCGGTGCCGCCATGGATCTGGATAGCGGTATTAGCGACATCGATGCCGATGTCGCTTCCCCATGCCTTGACCACCGGGATCAACAGGTCCACCAGCGCCTGGCTTTCCTTTCGGACCGTGTCGTCCGGATGGCGCTTGGCGATGTCCAGATGCGCCGCGGCGAAATAGGCGAGAGCGCGCGCGGCCTCGGTCTGGGCGCGCATAGAGAGTAGCATCCGCCGCACGTCCGGATGACGGACGATCGGTGCTGGCTCGTTGGTTTTCGCGTTCGGGTCGCGGCCCTGGCGCCGCTCAATCGCGAAATTCAACGCGTGCTGATAAGCGCGCTCGGCGACGCCGATGCCCTCGAGGCCGACGGCGAGCCGGGCGTTGTTCATCATCGTGAACATGTACTCGATGCCGTGGTTCTCCTCGCCGACCAGGTAGCCGATGGCGCCGCCATCGTCGCCGTAGGACATCACCGCCGTCGGGCTGGCCTTGATGCCGAGCTTGTGCTCGATGGAGACGCAGCGCAGATCATTGCGCTGGCCGAGCTTGCCGTCCTCGGCGACCAGGACCTTCGGCACGATGAACAACGACAGGCCCTTGATGCCGGCGTCCGAGGTGCGCGCCAGCACCAAGTGCACGATGTTGTCCGTCATGTCGTGCTCGCCCCAGCTGATGAAGATCTTCTGGCCGGTGATGTGATAGTGGGGACCGTGCTTGACCGCCTTGGCGCGCACCCGGGACAGGTCCGAGCCGGCCTGCGGCTCGGTCAGGTTCATGGTGCCGGTCCAGGCGCCGGTGGTCATCTTGTCGAGATAGACGTCCTTCAGTGCCTGGGAGCCGTGGGTGGCCAACAGCTCGCACGCCGCCTGGTTCAAGAGCGGGCAGAGCGCGAACGCCATGTTGGCGGCGTGCCAGATCTCGAACGCCGCCGTCGCCACCAGCCACGGCAGGCCCATGCCGCCGTGGGAAGGGTCGAACGGCACGCCGTTCCAGCCGCCGGCGACGAATTGCGCGTACGCCTCGACGAACCCCTTCGGCGTACGCACGACGCCGTTCTCGAACGCGCAGCCCTCGACGTCGCCGGTATGGTTCAGGGGCGCGATGACGTCGGAGGCGAGCTTGCCGGCCTCGTCGAGGATGTGGTCGACGGTGTCGGGCGTGGCGTCCTGGTAGCCGGGCAGCTTGGAAACCGCATCGAGCCCGGCGAGCTCGTTGATCACGAACCGCATGTCGGCGAGGGGGGCGAGATAGGTGGTCATCGTCCAGGGCCTTCGGCTTACCACTCACGCGGCACGATCACGCAACTTCGAGCACTCAACACCAACGGGCACGCCAAGTCCAGGCGGCGGAGGCTGTGGGCGTACGGCGTCACTTGCCGAACAGCTTCTTCAGCTGCTCGCCAGCCTCGCCGGCGCCTTTCTCCAATGTCTTGCCGACGCTTTCGGCGCCTTCCTTGGCCGCCTTGGCGGCGTCACCGGCACCTTGCTGCAAGGCCTTCGTCGCCTCGCCGGCGGCCTTGGCGGCGTCGCCCATCATCTTGTCGAGGCCGAGCGCGCCGACCGCCGAGGTGGCGCCCTGGGTCATGGAGTCGATGACCTTCTGAGCCACTTCCGCCGGGTCGGCGCCTTTTTCCTTCTTGCCGATGTCCTTCAAATGCACGTCCGGCAACGGCGTCGACAGACTCTTGCCCTTGAGGAACGCGGCGCTGACGCCGACCTGGCCGCCCTTGATGTAGAGGTTGTCGATGATCAGCTTCGGGCCTTCGCCGCTCTTCTTGGCGCCGCCGGAGGAGAACTGCCTGGCGTAGGCGTCGACGTTTTTCTTGATGGCATCGACGTTTGAGGCCGTGCCGGCCAGCTCGTAGGTGACCTGTGGCCTGTCGATGACGATCTCCTTGATGACCACGACGTCGCCGCCGATCTTGCCGGTGTCGAGGGCGACCGAGATGCGGCCGAGCTCGAATGCGCTCGGCGTCTGGAAACCCTTCGGATTGCCGACCTTGAGGCCGTTGAGCACTCCGCTGCCGGACTTCAGCGAGATCTCGACCTTGTTCAGGGTGACGCGCGCCTGGGTGGCCTCGCTGCCGACCTTCTCGACCGCTTCCTTGACAAGCGCGTCGAGATTCGAGAGCACAAACGCGAACACCACGACGACGATGACGATGACCCCGCCGACCACCCCGCCGCCGATGACCAAACTCTTTTTCATGGCACCATGTCTCCCGTTACGGCCGCGGAAATCATCGTCCCTTTCTATTAGAAAACCAGCGCCTTGACGAGTCCATAGGCGGCGCCGATGGCAACCAACCACGGCACCGTCACGCGTCCCCAGGCCAGCAGCGCGAACGCCACTGCGGCAGCGGCCGCGGCGATCCAGTCGACGCCGCCGGCGGCCGGGAACAGCACGGCGCGGCCGAAGAACACGGTCAGGTTGAGGATCACGCCGACCACCGCGGCGGTGATCGCCGCCAGCGCGCTCTTCGCCCAGGCGAGCGTCTGCAGCTTCTCGATATAGGGCGCGCCGCCGATGATGAACAGGAACGACGGCAGGAAGGTGACGTAGGTGGTGAGCAATGCGGCCACCATGCCGGCGAACCACGGCGCCAGGTTGCCGGCGGCGTTCCAGCCGGCGAAGTAGCCGACATAAGTGGTGACCTTGATCAGCGGCCCGGGCGTCGTTTCCGCCAAGGCGAGGCCGTTGATCATGTCGGCCGGCGTCAGCCAGTGGTACGCGTTGACACCGGCGTCGGCGATGTAGGGCAGCACCGCGTAGGCGCCGCCGAAGGTGACGAAGGCAGCGATCGTGAATAGCTCGGTGACATCGGCGAACGGCTTGGCGCCGAACGCCGAGATCACGGCGACGACCGGAACCGCCCATAGCCCAAAGAACACCGCGATGATGACAGCGAGCCGCCGTATCGCCCCGCCGTCGGCGACCGCCGCGTGGGCCGGCGGCGGCCCGCCATCGCCATGGCCGACTGCCGAGAAATGAATGCCGGGAATACGCGTTGCCGCCATACCTATGACTCCGGCACCCGCGATGACGATCGGAAACGGCACGCCGAAAAAGTAGAGCGCGACGAAGGCGGCAGCCGCCATCGCCACGCCGGGGAGCGTGTTACAGGTGCGCCGGCCGATCCGCCACAGCGCCTGCAGCACGATGGCGATGACCACCGGCTTAATGCCGTCGAAGGCGGCCTTGATCAGCGTCGTTTCGCCGTGCGCCGCGGCCAACCACGACAGGAAGATGACCAGCACCGTGCCCGGCACGATGAAGGCGGTGCCGGCGACCACCGCGCCCTTGATGCCGTGCAACCGCCAGCCGATATAGGCGGCGAGCTGCTGCGCCTCCGGTCCCGGCAGCAGCATGCAGTAGTTGAGCGCGTGCAAGAACGTGCCCTGGTCGATCCAGCGCCGCTTGTCGACGCATTCGGTCTGCATCATGGCGATCTGGCCGGCCGGCCCGCCGAAGTTGATGAAGCCGAGCTTCACCCAGTAGCGCGCCGCCTCGCCGAACGACACCGGCTGGACTTGAGATCCCTTGCCTTGAGAATCGATCACGCCGCCCATAACCATACCCCTCCCTCCGCCAGTTTGGCCGTCGAGACAAGGGCAGAACTTGGACGGCGTGCCGTCTTGAAGCGACCGGGCGTCTGCCGCCGGCCCGATCGGCGACGATGATAGCCCGGGGCGGGCGCCTTCGGCAACCGGCGGCGACTTGGCGGCCGGTCCCGGCGGCGTTATTGTCCCGGCGCGGCGGTGCGGCCGCCGGCGCCTGGCCCCGAAAATAATAGCAAAAACCATGCGGCAACTGTTCCTGCGTCTCGCCCCCGACGAACACCTGACGCGCCGGCAGGCGTTGCTCGGCCTGCCGTGGCTGACCCGCAACGGGCTCGCCGCGCAAGTGATGGAGGTGTTGACGATCGGGCCGTTCCTGGTCGCCTACGCCCTGATCTTCGACGCCTCCAACCTGGTCATCGGCGTGCTTGCGGCGTTGCCGTTCCTGGCGCAGCTGACGCAGCTTGCCGCGATCGTCCTGATCGAGAAGACGCGGGCGCGGCGGCTTACCAGCGTCGTCTTCGCCGCCGCCAGCCGGCCGATGCTGCTGGTGATGGCGGCGGCGGCGTTCATGCCGTCGCCGACGCTGGCGCTGGTGGTGCTGGCAGTCGGCCTGGGGCTCCGCTATGGGCTCGGCGCGGTGGTCGCGTGCGCGTGGAACTCGTGGCTGCGCGATCTGGTGCCCGAGGACGTGATGGGTCGCTACTTCGCCCGTCGCATCATGTACGCCACCGCGCTCGGCATGCCGCTGGGGCTGCTGGCGGCGCTGTTCGTCGACACCTGGAAGGAAGCCTGGCCCGACGCCGCCGGCTATGCGTACAGCGTGCTTTTGGTGATCGCGTTCTTCGGCGGCGCCTACAGCGTCTACTGCATGACCAAGATGCCAGAGCCGACCATGCCGCCGGCGGAAGCGCGGCTGGACCTCAAGCAGCAACTACTGGCGCCGCTGCGCGACTTGAACTTCAGCCGCCTGATCGTGTTCCTCGGCTCGTGGAACTTCGCCGTCAACTTGGCGGCCCCGTTCTTCGCCGTCTACCTGTTCAAGCGCCTGGAATACAGCGTCACCATGGTGACGGGGCTGACGATCCTGAGCCAGATCGCCAACATCATGATGCTGCGCCAATGGGGCGCGCTCGCCGACCGCTACTCCAACAAGTCTGTGCTCAAGGTGTGCGCGCCGCTGTTCATCGTCTGCATCTTCGCGTGGACGTTCACCGCCCTGCCGGAGAAGCACGCGTTGACCATCCCGCTGCTGGTGGTCATTCACATCTTCACCGGCATCGCCACCGCCGGCGTGTCGCTGTCGACCAACACCATCGCCCTCAAGCTGGCGCCGCGCGGCCGGGCGGCGTCGTATCTGGCGGTCTCCAGCCTCGTCAGTAACCTGGCGGCCGGCGTGGCGCCGGTGCTCGGCGGGCTGACCGTCGACTTTTTCATCAACCAGGAGCTGGCGCTGATGCTGGAATGGTCGGGGCGCGGCACCGAAATCGTCATCGAGGCGCTGAGCTTCAATCCCTGGGACTTCTACTTCCTGTTCGCGGCGCTGCTCGGGGCGTATTCGATCCACCGCTTGGCGCTGATCGAGGAAACCGGGGAGGTGGGGCAGCGCATGGTCATCGACGAGGTGCTGATGGCCACCCGCCAGACGGTGCGCAACCTGTCGAGCATCGCCGGGCTTAGGGCGTTGACCGAGTTCCCGATCGAATTGCTGCGCCGCGAGCTGCGGAAGCGGAAACGCCGCAAGGCGCCGCCGACCCCGCCGCCCAAATGATCGCCGATATCTGGTTCTACGCTCTCGCCGTGCCGGCGGTGCTGCTCGCCGGCGTCTCCAAGGGCGGCTTCGGCAGCGGTCTCGTCGTACTGGCGGTGCCGCTGATGTCGCTGGCGGTGCCGCCACCGCAGGCCGCCGCCATCATGCTGCCGATCCTGGTGGTCATGGACCTGACCGCCTTCTGGACCTATCGCAAGTCGTTCGACCGCGGGCACCTGAAGGCGATCCTGCCGGCGGCCGCGATCGGCGTCGGCCTCGGTTGGGCGACGTTCGGGCTGTTGGACGCGGCGGCGGTGCGGCTGTTGGTCGGCGTCCTCGCCCTCGTCTTTCCGCTCGCCTACTGGCTGGACTGGAAGCCGCCCCGCGTCGTCGGGCCGCCGAAACTGTGGGGCGGGCTGTGGGGCGCCGTCTCCGGCTTCACCAGTTTCGTCGCCCACGCCGGCGGCCCGCCGATCCTGGTCTACCTGCTGCCGCAGCAGCTGGAGAAGCGCCTGTTCGTCGGCACCCTGGTCGTGTTCTTCATGATCGTCAACGCGCTGAAGCTGGTCCCCTACGGCCAGCTCGGACAGTTCCACGTCGGCAATCTCCTGACCTCGGCGGTGCTGTTGCCGTTGGCGCCGCTCGGCATCTGGCTCGGGTTGTGGATGCAGAAACGGATTCCCGACCGCGCCTTCTACGGAGTCTGCTACGCGTTTTTGTTCCTGACCGGCCTCAAGCTGTGCTGGGACGGCGTCAGCGGCCCTTGAAATAGCGCCCCGGCGACACGCGCATGGCGCGCCGGAACATGGCGATGAAGGCGCTCGGGCTGTCGTAGCCGAGATCGAGGGCGATCGCCGTCACCGGCTTTCCCTCCGCCAGCCATTCCAGCGCCTTGAGGAGCCGCGCCTGCTGGCGCCAGGCGCCGAAGGTGAGCCCGGTCTCGCGCACGAACAATCGGGCCAGGGTGCGCGCCGAGGCGCCGGCCCGCTTCGCCCACGCGGCGAGCGGCGTGCGGTCGGCGGGATCGGCGGCGATCACGTCGGTGATGCGCCTGAGCCGCGCGTCGGCCGGGATCGGCAGGTACAGTGGCGTCGGCTTCAATTTTTTCAGGCAATCGAGGATCACCGCCATCAACCGGCCGTCGGCGCCGGCCTCGTCGTAGAGTTTCGGCAGCGCCACCGCCTCCAGGATCAGCTCGCGCAGCAGCGGCGGCACCGTCACTACCGCGCAATCGGCGGGCAAATCGGCGGCCGCGTCGGGCGCCACGAACAGGCTGCGCATGCGCCCCAAGCCAGCGATGTCGACGCGGTGGCGGATGCCGGCCGGCACCCACACGGCGCGTCCGGGCGGGATCACCCACACGCCGGCGGCGGTGGTCACCGTCATCACGCCCGAAATGCCGTGGATCAACTGCCCTTTTGGATGGCTGTGCCAGTCGATGCTATGGCCCGGCGGGTAGTTGGTGGCGGTGGCGGCGACCGGCCGCGGCAGGTCGTGGACGCTCTCGATTTCCGGCGACAAGGCCATGGATTGTCACTTTCTCGATATTTATTGACATTATATCGTAAGACAGTCGGCAAAGTCAGGACTAAAAACACTCGAAACGCCTCCGGAGACCCCGCATGTACCGCCTCGACCGGCGCAGCGCGCGATTCCTGTTCCTGAACCTTGGTCACCTCTACGACCACCTGTTCATGCTGCTGTTCACCACCGTGGTGCTGGCCTTGGAGAAGGAACCCGCCTTTGCCGACAGCTACGCCACCCTGATCTCGCTGTCGATTGCCGGCTTCGTCGCCTTCGGCGCCGGCTCGTTGCCGGCCGGTTGGCTCGGCGACCGCTGGAGCCGCCACGGCATGATGATCGTGTTCTTCATCGGCATCGGACTCGCCTCGGTGATGACCGGATTGGCGGAAGGCCCGGTCGGGTTGGCAATCGGGCTGACGGTGATCGGGCTGTTCGCCTCCATCTACCATCCGGTCGGCATCGCCATGGTGGTCGACAACGCCCGCGCGTTGGGCAAGGAGCTCGGCGTCAACGGCGTGTTCGGCAATCTCGGTATCGCCTGCGCCGGTATCACGGCGGGCTTCCTGATCGACGCCTCCGGCTGGCGCGCCGCATTCATCGTGCCGGGCATCGTCTCCATCCTCACCGGCGTCGCGTTCGCGCTGTTCTGCAAGGGCGAGCCTAAGGGCGGCGGCGCGCGCGCCAAACGGACAGTCGAGGCGAGCCGCGCCGAGCTGAAGCGGGTGTTGGCCGTCGTCGTCGGCGCCGTCATGTGCGGCGGCATCATCTTCAATGCCACCACGGTCTCCATGCCGAAGGTGTTCGACGATCGGCTGGGCGGGCTGGCGACGTCGACCACCGGCGTCGGCGGCTGGGTGTTCTTGGTGTTCGCCGTCGCCGCCGTGGCGCAGGTGGTGGTCGGCCATCTGCTCGACCGTTATCCGCTGAAGCCGGTGTTCGTCGGCGT